>JBFYZM010000351.1:0-6131 GCA_041309505.1 Candidatus Krumholzibacteriota bacterium | reverse complement strand
GTCGTCAAGAATCGCCTCAAACGCACCGTCGCCTCGGCGCATGAGATCGAGGTCGAGCGTTGCGCGGTAGGGCCGATCCGACCAGAGCCTCAGGAGCATCGCACCCTTCAGCACAAAGCGGTCACGGCAATCGCCTGCGCCGAGGCGATAGAGAAATCGCTCGATGCAGTAGCCGGTGAGCAGAGTCTGATAGTCGTCGCCGGTCTGCTTTGCCCGGTTCAGCAGGCGCGCGGCGACGGATGCAGCGAGGTTCGGCGTTGCGCTCATGCGATCGAGTCCAGGTAAGGCTGCATGATGCGTGAGACCCGACAGAGGCGTGCGAATCTCGCCAGCTCGGTGGCTCGGCCGCGATACTTTCGGCTGAAGTCACGGAGAGCTTCGACCGCGACGTCGATGCCGACCTTGTTCCGATACTTGAAGCAATCCGCGACGGTCTTCGCCGGCGAGTAGATGCGAAGCTGCACGCCTTCTACACGGTGTTGCTCGATGCCCTCGGTCAGCGCGTCTCCCGAGAAGCGTGCGACTCGCAGGCGCGGGTAGTCGAGCCGCGGCCGGCGCGCCTTCTCGGGGAGCGCGATCCAAACCTCAGCGGGGGACTGGGTCGTCAGCCCGTGGAACCGCAGCGCCGTCAGCAGGCAGAATACCCCCTCCGGCACGCGCTTGGCGACGTGCGCGAGAGTGTGCTCGGCCGTGGGTGCATGCCGGCCTGCGACGTAGACGCCCCGTGCCTGCCTCAGGACCAGTCCCTCGGCCACAAGACGCGCGAGCTGCGCCCGTGTGATGCCATGAGCCTCGAGGTCTCTCGGGCGGACAAGCCCTTGCGTCTCGATCAGCCGCAGCATCCGTTCTTTGTTCATTTTCGCCATGACACCCTAATGATACGAAATGTCGGGGATTCTGCGCAAGTCCCGACCTTTCGGACAGTACGGAAAATTTCCGGCTCGATATCCGAGCCCGCGGTGACATAATGGTGACACGCTCGAAACGATCGACGAGGAGCGAGGTCGTCCATCGGTCTAATGCTTCATATTGCAATCGGTTATCTGGTGGGCGAAGCAGGACTTGAACCTGCGACCTCCTGCTTGTAAGGCAGGCGCTCTAACCAACTGAGCTATTCGCCCGCGAGGCCTTAGAGGAGTGCCATGGGTACGAGGACGCAGTACCCGAGGACGAGGAGCACCGGGGCGAGGGATATGGAACCGTAGCCGAGAAACACGTAGCCGGCGACGATCGCGACGAGCCCGGCGATCAGGAACAGATTCCGGAATTTTCGCAGAGCATGCATTTCAGAGTCCTCTCTTTTCCAGGTCGATTGAAAATCCTTCTCCAATGATAGCCATAAAACGGGCGGTGTCAAGGATGCTTCCGCGCCGCCCGCGTTCTTCCGGCCGCCGGGAGAGCTTCGTTCATGCTGCCCGAGCGAAACCCCTCCAGGTCGAACGTGACGTAACGGAAGCCGAGGGCCTTCATCTTCGCGACGACCTTGCTCCTCAGCGCGCCGCTCGCGAGTCGCGCGATTTCGTCGCCCGGAACCTCGATCCGGACGAGCGCGCCGTGATGCCGCAGCCGCACCGTGCCGAACCCGAGCGAAGCGAGCCAGGCCTCCCCTTTTTCTATGCGGCCGAGCTTCTCCCTCGTGATCGTCTCGCCGTATGGAATCCTCGATGCGAGGCATGCGGCGGACGGCTTGTTCCACGTCGGAAGCCCGCGCTTCTTCGATAGATCGCGGATATCGGCTTTCGTGAGCCCGGCCTCGATGAGCGGGCTTTTCGCGCCAAGCTCCTTCACCGCCCGGTGCCCCGGCCGATAGTCCCTGACATCGTCCTTGTTCGACGCCTCGAGTATGCAGGGAAAGCCAAGCGATTGCGCAATCAGTGTAAGCTTCGAGAGAATAGCCGTTTTGCAATGGTAGCACCGATCGGGCGGATTCGCCTGGAAACGCTCCATCCCTATTACCTCGTCGGCGCGAACGACGAGATGCCGCACCTTGAGCGACCGGGCGAGCGCCTTCGCCGCGCGAACCTCCGCGGCCGGCACCGCGGGAAACGCGACCGTGACGGCGAGAAGCTTTTCCCCGAGAACCTCCTTCGCGACGCTCAGGAGGAACGTCGAATCGACCCCGCCCGAGAAGGCGACGAGGGCGCCGCCGCACCGCGCGACGATCTTCTTGAGGCGCTCGAGCTTCGCCGCGGGGCGGACGCTCCGAGGCGCGGGCCCGTCAGCTTGAGCCCTGCGCCTTGACGGTGTCTTTTTCGGCAGCCTTTTCGGCATCCTTCAGCCTTTCCTTTTCGACGGCGATCGTATCTCTCACGGCCTTCGCGTATTTCTTCGCTTTCATGTGATCCTCGTGCGTCTTCGAGAAAAAGTGGCTCCCGTCCCCCGCCGCGACGAAGTAGAGATCGTCGCACCCTTCGAGCGGCCGCACCGCCGCGATAAGCGACGCGAGCCCGGGGCTGCAGATGGGACCCGGGGGAAGCCCCTTGTTCCGGTATGTGTTATACGGCGAATCGATCTTGAGATCGCTGTAGCGAAGGCCGCGCCGCACGCCTCCGAGGGCGTAAGCGACCGTGGGGTCGGCCTCGAGGCGCAGCCCCTTGCGCAGGCGATTGTGATACACGGCCGAGATTCGGTTCATCTCGGATTCGTTCTGCGCCTCGGATTGAACGATCGACGCGAGGGCGACGATCTCGTTCGTCGAGAGGCCGACGTCGTTCGCGTATTTCGCCACCTGCTCCTTATAGACCTCGCGGAATCGCTCGACCATGAGCCGCGCGAGATCGCGCGACGAAATCGGCCAGCTCAGGAGATACGTGTCGGGGAAAAGGTATCCTTCGAGCGTGGGCGCGCTGATGCCGAGCTGCTTCGCGAAGCCGGAATCGCACACGGCCTGATAGAACCGGGCAGAGTCGATTTCGACCTCGCGCTCGACCGCCCCCGCGATCTGGCGGAGCATGAATCCCTCGGGCACGGTGAGGCGCGTCACCTCGAACTCGGCGTGCGAGAGCTTGTGAAGCATCCGCGAGATGCTCATGCCGTTCAGAAACACGTAACGCCCCGCCTGGACTCTCTTGTCCTTCCCCGTCGCGATGGCGACCCAGCGGAAGAGAAGCGGATGCTTGAGGACCCCCGCGTCGACGAGCATCTTCTGGACGTCGGCCAGATACATGCCCGGATTGACGCGAATCTCGACCTTCGGCGTCCCCGTCCGAACGTCCTCGCTGAAGTAGAGGACGCCGACGTATACCCCGGCGACGAGCCCCGCGGCGAGGAAAAGCGCGAGAATCGTCGAGAGCTTCCTCATCGTTTCGGCCTTTCGTCGAGATAGCTCTGGAGCAGCAGCATCGCGGAGAGCTTGTCGATGTCGCCGCGCTCGAAACCGCGATCGCCGCTCCGCAGCACGCGCTCCGCCTCGAGACTCGTCATACGCTCATCCATCAGGCGCACCTCGAGCCCGAGCAGCGCCTCGATCCGCGCGGCCAGCGCGCGCGACCGGCCGGAGCCTTCGATATCCTTGCCTTGCATGGAGAGCGGGAGCCCCACCACGACCGTGTCGATCCCATGAAGCTCGACGAGCTCGCGGAGATGATCGAGGAGATCCTTCCCCGCGCTTATCACGAACGTATCGAGCCCCTGCGCCGTCATCCCGAGCGGATCGCTCATCGCGAGCCCCGTGCGCTTCGTGCCGGGATCGATCGCGAGCACTCGTCCCGCCTTCCTGTTCGATTCCTCCATCGCGAATCCTTGCGCCGTCCCCGCCTACTCTTTGCGGCGGAGCACGAGAATCGTGACGTCGTCTCCGGCGCCCTTCGGGCCCGAGAACTCCTTGACGCTCTCGATGATCGCGTCGCGCACTTCGTGCGCGCGCTTGCCGTGGAGCGACGCGAGCAGCGGATTCAACCGCTCCTCGCCGTAGAACTCTCCGTCGTCGTTCGTGGCCTCGGTCACGCCGTCGCTGACCACGACGAGCGTGTCCCCCGGCTCGAGCGCGAGCTCGAAACGCTCGTATGTGAATCCCGGCAGCACCCCGAGGATGAGCCCGCTGTAGTCGAGAACCTCGGCCCGGCCCCCGCTCCTGATGAAAGCCGGAAAAACGTGTCCCGCGTTCGTGTACGAAAGCACGCTCGTATCCATATCGAGGCAGCCGTAAAAAAGCGTGGCGAATTTGTCCTCGGTCGTCGCCTCGCACATCATGTCGTTGAGCGTCGCCACGAGCTCGGCGGGATACTCCATGCGGCCCATGTTCGACCGAAGGCTCGCCTGCAGCGTGGCCATGAGGAGAGAGGCGGGAAAACCCTTTCCCGACACGTCCGCCACGGCGATCGCGAGATAGGGTCCCCGGCGCAGGAAATCGTAGTAGTCGCCTCCCACCTGCTTGCTCGAGATGCTCAGCGCCGCCACCTCGAAGCGCTCGAGCTCGGGCGGATCCGAGGGAAGCAGTTTGAGCTGGATCGACCGGGCGATGTTGAGCTCTTCCTCCATGACCCGCTTCTCGACCACTTCCTTGAGGAGCGCTATGTTGTGGAGCGACGCCGCGACCTGCGCGGCGAGCATCGAGAGGAGGGCGCGCTCCTCGGCGGTGTAGCGATCGTGTTCCGGCCGCGAGCCGAGGAGAATCGCCGCGACGCAGCCGGTGTCATGCGTGATCGGCACGAGGAGATCGCTCTGGGCGAAGCGGCGCATGCCGGCGGGCAGATTCGCGGCCGCCTCGTCCCCGAATTTCTTCCGCCGGCGCCTCAGGAGGTTCCTGCGCGCGCTCAGGAACCCGAGCGCCTCGAGAAGATCCGAACGCGTGACCGGCTCACCGATGCCGGCGAGCGTATCGAGCGCCGTCTGCGCGTCGGGATCGCCTCCGCTTTCATCGAGGATCTCCCTCGCGAGGACGAGCCGCGCCTCCTTCGTCTCGAACACGTCCGCGAGCACCGCGCTGATGCGCTCTTTCATGGCGTCGACGTCGATCATCGTGAGGAGCTCGCTGCTCAGGGCGCGGATGCGCGCGCGCGGATTGTGCTGCTCGCGCACGAGGAACCGTTCGGACCACTCCTCGATCCGCCCGAGCACGGGTTGAAACGCGACGATGAAGAGGATGATGAATCCCGTCTCGAGTATCTCGACCCTGCCCCCCGAGAATTCCGCGAAGAGCCTCGTGATCTCCTTGATGATGACGAGATACACGGACGCGAAAACGGCGGCGGCCGCGACGTAGAGAATGCCCCGTCGGGCGATGAGTCTCATATCGAGGAGTTGATAGCGCACGATCGCGAACGCGATCGAACCGCCGCCGATGATGAGCGACGCGTTGATGAACGCGGCCGAGATATCCTGGCCCTCCTGCGCCCCCGCGAACGACGGCACGAGCCGGGCGAGCAGAAAGGTGAGGATGCAGAGCCCGAGCCCGCCCAGCAGGACGCGCATCTGGCGTTTCACGCGCGGCGATACGTCGGAACGCATCGCGGCCACGAGAAGGATCATCGCGAACGCCGCGTACGCGACGTCCACGACGGAGAAGAGCTGCACGTGCGCCTTGAGGAGGAGCGCCATGAAGACGCCGAGAAAATCGGCCGTTCGCTCGAGAAACGCGTTCACGGCGGCATAAGATCCGGCGAGCCGGCCGAGCCCCTGAAACATGCGCGCGGGATTCGCGCGGTGCATGAGGAATATGACGAGGATGAGATGAAAAAGATGCGGCAGAAAGAGGATCCACGCGATCTTGCGCACCCACGGCCACGAGCGATGCCGCCGCGGATACACGAGCGCGAAAAGAACGAGCGAGGGGAAAAAGAACTCCCAGACGTAATCGAAGCTCGCGACGAGGTTCTTGAAAAGGACGGTGCCCTCGCGCGGATTCAGCTCGAGGAGATAGCCGACCGCGCCGAGGATGGGGCCGAAGCTCGCGAAGAAGAGCACGAGCGCCGTGAACCAGCTCGCCGCGCTCTTCCCCGTTTGCCGCAGGATCATCACGGCGAGAAAGAATATGATGATGCCGCAGACGAGATAGAAAGACGCGAGAAAGGAGGAGGCGCCCATATGAATCACTTTCGGAAATCGCGCGGGAAACGCGGCGAAGGGCCCCGGTTATTCCTTCCGAACCTCGCCGTCGGCTTTCGGCTTGAGAGCTTTCTCGAGCTTGACCT
>JBFYZM010000350.1:0-3861 GCA_041309505.1 Candidatus Krumholzibacteriota bacterium | reverse complement strand
CCATCTCAAGAGGTTCGACAGGCTCGATGCGGTATACGAAAAGCTCGCCGCCAGGCTCGGGCAGGAGGTCAACAAAGAGGGCAAGCCGAAATTCGAGATCCACACGTGGGAGAGCCTCGCTCCGTTCGCCAACATCGCGAAAATGATAGACCTGATGACAGTCTTCATCAAAATACTGCTCGTCGCCATCGTCCTCGTGAGCGTCATGGACGTGATGATCATGTCGGTGTACGAGAGGACCCGCGAGATAGGCACGCTCGCGGCCATCGGCACCATGCCGGGGAGGATCCTGACGACGTTCGTGTCGGAAGGGATTCTGCTGGGCGTCTTCGGCGTCGTCATCGGCAATATCCTGGCTTTGGCGACGATCTATGCGATCCGGTTCTCGAAGTTCACCTTCTCTTTCGGCATGAAAGAGGGATTCATACTTCTGCCCCGAATGGCGATGTCCGACGTCCTGTTCGTGTCCCTCGTCGTGATCGGTGTTTCCGTCATCGGAAGCCTGCAGCCCGCCCTCAAGGCGTCCCGGATGGAACCGATCAAGGCGCTCAAAAGCGTATAGCACAAGGGAGAGACTATAATGGTTCGTTCGTATTTTCTCGTTCCGTTGATCGTCTCGATCCTGTCCGCGGGCCTTCATGCGCAGGATCCGGCGGCCCTGCTCGAAAAGATCGACAGGAACCTCGAGCCCGTTTCGTACGAGATGTACCGGAAGCTCATCAATGTGGAGCCGGACGGAAAAAAGAAGGAATTCATCCTCTATATGGTGCGAAAGGGCAACGACAAGGTGGCCGGGGTGTTTCTTTCTCCGCCGACCGACAAGGATCGCTCCATGCTCAGGCTCGGGGACAATATGTGGCTCTACATACCGAACGTGGGCAAACCGGTGCGCATCACGAGCCTGCAGTCGGCGACGGGGGGGGTATTCAACAACGCCGATATCATGAGAATCGATTTCGGGGCGGAGTACAACGTCGAGCAATTGCGCGATTCCGCCGGCGAGTATGTCTTCGAGCTCAAGGCGAAAACGAGATCCGTCGCGTATGACCGCCTCCGGCTATGGGCGTCGAAAAAGGCGCTACTGCCGACGAGAATCGAGTGCCTGACGGAAGCGCGAATGCTGATAAAAACGCTTCATTTCAAGGAGATCAAGGATTTCGGCGGCGGCGTCGTTCGGCCGTCGGTCATCGAGACCGACAGCCCTCTGTACAAGGGGTACAAATCCATCATGATCTACGCGGAGATCAGGAGCAGACAGCTCGGCGACGAGATATTCACCGTCAACTACATGTCGAAGATCAAGGAGCTGAGGAAGTAGCGTTTTGATGTCCTCGATCGTCTGCCTGCTCGCGTTCCTGCTTTCCGCGCCGGTCGCCGCCGCGCCGCCCGAGGATTATTCCTTCGACACGTCCGGTCTGGACAAGCGGCCGTACGATCTCTCCGCGAGCGTCGAGCTCTGGCCGTCGCTGCTGTTCTTCAACAGGGATTCGGATCTCTATCTGATCAGATACGGGCACGAGAATCCCGCGCATACGGGCCTCTATCGCGTGAGGGCCGAGGCCGGCGCGGAATACCAATACAGGAGCTTCCTCGCCTCGGCATCGGGCTCATTTAACGCCTCATATCAGAGTCTCGGCGATAGTACGTCCTCCGACGCGAAACTCTACGAGGGCTATTTGAAATATTCGCCGCGCGCCTCATTCTCCGTTCTCGCGGGCAAGAAGTCGTTCAGGTGGGGGAAGGGATACGCGTACAATCCCGTTTCGTTCGCGGGAAGGCCGAGGGATCTGAACGACATCGATGCGGCGCTCGAAGGCTACTGGAACCTCTCGGCGGAATATATCCGGGGCTCGTCGGGCAAGCTCTCTGCTTTCGCTCTCACCGGTATGGTGCTCCCCGTATACGGCTCCCTTAACGAGGGTTTTCAGCGCGATACGACTCTGGCCGGAGTCGCGCAGCTCTATCTGCTCTTCTTCGATACCGACATCGACGGTTATTTCTATGCCGACAGCAGGAACGACTTCAAGGCGGGAATCGATTTTGCGAAGAACATCTTCCCCAGTTGGGAGATTCACGGCGAATGGGCATATGCGCCGGACAGCCGCTCGACATATTTCGCGAGCGACAGCGTTCTCGCGAGCGAGACGCGCTCCGCGAATGACATCGTCCTCGGCACGCGTTATCTTGCGCCCTCCAATACGACGTTCATTCTGGAATACCTGCACAGGGGGAGCGGATTGACGTCCGATCGAATGGGCGCGTACTATGGCGCGCTCGGCTCGGCTCGCGCATCCGATGACCCCGTCATCGAGCGGGCGACCCTGAAGAACAGCGCTCGATATTACAGCGGGCAATTCCTCATGACAGATTACCTGTACGTGAAAGCGTCCCATCCCGAGCCCTTCACGATCGTTTACCTCACTCCGGCCGTTTACTCCGTCGTCAATCTCGTCGACGGGAGCTTCATGGGCGGCTTCGAAATGACATACAGCCGCATGAGGCATCTCCTGCTCACCGCGCGATGCGTCGCGTTCGGCGGCTCGCCCGAGAGCGAATACGGCGTCAAGCAGGTTCAGCAGAGAATCGAGCTCAGGGGCAAGTGGTCGTTCTGAACCTAGGGGGATATCATTCCTGCCGCTCGTCTGCGGGATCAAGCACGACGAATCCCTTTGATTTGAGCGCGGCATCCATGACAACCGCTATGGCGATAAATATCGGCAGTGTAATGAACGTTCGGAGCAGCGAGAATCGCAGTCCGAGGAAGCCTATCTCAAAAGTCAGCATCGGGACTTTCATCGTCGCGAATGCGCCCAGGTAAATGAAGATATTCCTCGTGCTGCAGCCCTTCTTCCAGAGCAGGTGCGCCACCGGAAACGCTCCGTACAACGGTCCCGCTTGAAGCATGGCAAGGAGTGTCACCCACACGCTTCCCCAAATGCCCGCGCCGCTTCCGACATGTCTCTCGATCGCGCTTCGCGGGAGCCACACGTCGATAATCCCGATGAGGATGAACATAAGTGGAAGGAACGCGGCCATTTCCAAGGCAAAGTCGCGGAAGTTCCTGCCGGCGGCTATTCCCGGCGCAATGCCGAAATGCCGTGAAAGGAACACCCCAACAATGAATATCGTCGCGATCGCGTATTTTATGACGCTTGTTGTGGAGGTCTTCATAAGAACAACCCCATGACAAGACCTACCACAAGTGCGCCTGCAAAACTCAACCCATTGCGGTACAAGGCGATCTTCCAGCCGAAGTATTTCCTCTCGATCGGCAGCGTAACGATTCCCACCATCATCAGCGTCGTGATGAAAACGGCGATCACATCGAGCGAGACGCCCTTCTGATGGAGGACGGCGGCGAGCGGAAACGCGATGAATCCCGGAACAAGGGCGATCGAGCCGATAATCGCCGCGGCCGCCATCCCCGCGAGGCTCGATCCCTTGCCGAGCAGACGTACCATGACAGATTCAGGCGTCAGGGCCAACAGCGCTGTTGCGGCAATCAGAACGACAAGAAGATCGGGCAGGATACCGAGGAACGTTCCGATTCCTCTGCGAATGCCCGTCCAGGTGCGCCTGCGATCGAAGAGAAGCGACGCAAGCACCGCCCCGATTGTGAATATCAGCATGACACGCATATAGCCGGAGTATCTTCGACGCATATGCAAGCGTCAAGGAAATCCCCCGGCGATTCGCCGCGCGCCAATCCACGGTTGCAATGAGTGCGGGGAAGGGGTAGCATCCGAGCGCCATGACAACGACGATCAAAGAGAATCTCGAACGCGTCCGCGAGCGCGTCGCCGCCGAAGCGGCGCGGGCTGGGCGAGACCCCGCGGCGATCACGATCGTCGCCGTGACGAA
>JBFYZM010000349.1:0-6640 GCA_041309505.1 Candidatus Krumholzibacteriota bacterium | reverse complement strand
GGACTGGAGGGATTCCGTCAACGGCAGATTCCTCCTCTTTCAGTTCTCGGACAAAGAAGGTCCCCTGAAGGGAGTTCTCTGGCAGCCGACGGAGGAGATAGACCGGGATATCCAGGTCAACGACGTCGTGCGGATCAAGGGGGAGATGAGACAGTACCAGGGAGCGTTCGAATTGCACGTCGGGAGCATCGCGAAGCTCGGCGAGAAGGAATACGACGCGGCGCAATTCGTGCCGGTCGCCGCGGAGAAAACGGGCGATCTGCTCGATGAAATCATGGCCGCCGTCTCGTCCATCGAGAACGTGCATCTGCGCGCGCTTCTCGATCGCATATTCACCGACGAGGAGTTCAAGCCGAGGTTCCTCAAAGCGCCCGCGGCGCGCGTCTGGCACCATTCGTACATCGGCGGCCTCGCGCATCACGTGCGGGACATGGCCGCGATCGCGATGCGGGCCGCGGAGGTGTATCCCGAGATCGACCGCGATCTTCTTCTGTGCGGCGTCCTCGTGCACGACCTCGGCAAGGTCCGGGAGCTCGAAGTAACGAACCGAATCGATTATTCCGACAGCGGGCGTCTCATCGGGCACATCGTGCTCGGCGTCGAGTTGCTCGAGGAGCGCATGCGCGAGATCGAGGGCTTTCCGGCGGAGCTCTCCATGAAACTGAAGCACATGGTCCTGATTCATCACGGTTCTCTCGAGCACGGATCGCCGGTCGTTCCGATGACGATCGAGGCGATACTTCTCCATTATATCGATAACCTCGACGCGCAGGCGCGGGGCACCCTGCAGGTTCTCGACAAGGAAACCGCGCGCCCCGGCAAATGGACCGAATACGTGAAGCTCCTCGACCGGTTCATCTATCGCGGCGATGAAGCGCGCGAGGAAGAGCATACGACGGGGACGTGACATGAACCGTTTTCCGGCATGGGTGGAGATCGATCTCGACGCGGCGAAGCATAATCTCGAGCGCGCGCGAAGCATCGTTCCCCCGGGCGTCGGCCTGCTCTTCGTCGTGAAGGCGGACGCGTACGGACACGGAGCGGTGCGCATTTCCCGGCTCGCCGAGGAATGCGGCGTCGACATCCTCGGCGTCGCGACTCTCGACGAGGGGCGGGAGCTCCGCAAAGCCGGTATCCGGCTTCCGATACTCATTCTGAGCCCGGTTCTCCCCCAGGAGATCGAAGGCGTTCTCGAGAACCATCTCGCCGCCACCGCTTCCTCGTTCGAATTCGTCGAAGAGGCTTCCCGGATCGCATGCCGTCTCGGGACCGTGTGCACCCTCCACGTCGAGATCGATACCGGCATGGGACGGGCCGGAATCGCGCAGGCGAGCGCCTTCGAGACGATCTCCCGGATGAAGTCGCTCCCCGGCGTCGAGCTCGAGGGCGTCTATACGCATTTTCCGGCGTCCGACAGCGACGCGGATTTCACGATGGATCAGATAGGCGCCTTCATCGGCATCGTCGACAGGCTCCGCGCGTCGGGAATCGCCTTCCGGTACGTGCACAGCGCGAACAGCGCCGCGATCCTCAATTTTCCGGCGTCCCATTTCAACCTCGTCCGCCCCGGCCTCCTCGTGTACGGGCACGCGCCGTCGATCGTTCTCAAGGATTCGATCGACGTCATTCCGGTCATGAGCTTCAAGGCGCGACTCGTGCTCGTGCGGGATATGCCCGGGGGCTCGAGCATCAGCTACGGAAGGACGTACATCACTCCCGGTCCCATGAAGGTGGGAGTCGTGCCGGTCGGATACGGCCACGGGCTCAGCCACCGCCTGTCGAACAAAGGGCAGGTTCTGTTCCGCGGGAAGCGCGTGAGCGTCATCGGCCGCGTCACGATGGATATGACGATGCTCGACCTCTCCGGATTCGCCGACGCCGCGGTCGGAGAAGAGATCGTGATATTCGGGCGCCAGGGGAGCGACGCGATCACCGCCGACGACGTCGCGCGCTGGGACGAAACGCTCAACTACGAAGTTCTCTGCCGTATCAGCAAGCGGGTCCCGCGCGTGTATACCCGCAGCGGGCGGATCGAGAGCATGAAGACGCTCCTCGGCGTCCGCGAGGCGCCGTGATGGGCCCGGGTCCGTGCACGCGCGATCGTCGCGAGGAGCCGTCCGGATTTCACCGCGAAACACAATGAAGCGGCAAGCCGTGACCATAGTGATCGATGGCGTCGGGGTCGGGGCGCTTCCCGACGCGGCGCGCTACGGCGACGAGGGAGCGAATTCCCTCGGCTCCGCGGCGCGCGCGGCCGGCGGCGTGAGACTCGAAACCCTCGGGAGGCTCGGGCTCGGCAACATCATCCCGATCGAGGGGGTCGACCCCGTTCCGAGCCCCGCGGCCTCGTGGGGACGGATGAGCGAGCGCTCCCCGGGCAAGGATTCAACGACGGGGCATTGGGAGCTCATGGGCTGCCCGGTCGCCGAGCCCTTTCCGACGTACCCGAACGGGTTTCCCCGCGAGATCATCGGGCCCTTCGAGGAAACGATCGGCCGGGCCGTTCTCGGGAACAAGCCGGCTTCGGGCACCGCCATCATCGAGGAGCTCGGCGAGGAGCATATCCGCACGGGGCGCCCCATCGTGTATACGTCCGCCGACAGCGTTTTCCAGATAGCGGCGCATGAGGATATCATCCCCGTGCGCGAGCTGTATCGGCTCTGCTGGGCGGCGCGGAAGCTTCTCGAGCCGCCCCACCACGTCGCGCGCGTCATCGCGCGGCCGTTCGCCGGCTCGCCGGGGCGGTTCGCGCGAACGAAGAAGCGCCGGGATTTTTCGCTCCCGCCGCCGCGCCTGACCCTGCTCGACCTTCTCGCGGAGAGCGGCCGGGAGGTCGTGACCGTGGGGAAGATCCACGATCTCTTCGCGCGGCGCGGCATCACGAAGATCGTCAAGGCGGCCGGGAACGATTCGGCGATGCGTGCCGCGGAACGCGTTCTGAGAGACGGCGCGCCCTTCTCGTTCCTGTTCGTCAATCTCGTCGAGTTCGACACGGAATGGGGGCATCGCCGCGACGCTCCCGGCTACGCGCGCGGACTCGAGCGATTCGACGCGTGGCTCGGAAGGTTTCTCCCGCTCCTCGCGCCCGGCACCCTGTTCGCCGTCACGAGCGACCACGGATGCGATCCGACGATGCCGGGATCGGATCATACCCGCGAGTACGTGCCGGTGCTGGCCGGCATCGCGGGAGGGAGGCGCGGGAATCCCCTCGGCACGCGCGAAACGTTCAGCGATCTCGCCGCGACGCTCGCGGAATTCTTCGGGCTCGGCCCCGGCCCGGGCAAGAGCTTTCTCGACTCGCTCGAACGACAGCGGAACGACCGGTGAAGGGAGGGCATCAGTGGGCGATTTCAAGCTCAACAGGCTGATCGATCATACGCTTCTCAGGCCCGAGGCCACCGAGGCCGACATCATGCGCCTCGCGCGCGAGGCGATCGAATACGATTTCTATTCCGCGTGCGTCAATACGCACTATGTTCCCCTCGTCGCGCGCGCTCTCGCGGGGACGAACGTAAAGGTCTGCTCGATCGCCGGCTTCCCGCTCGGCGCGGTCGACACCGCGGTCAAAGCCTTCGAAGCGGGCCGCGCCGCTGCGGCGGGGGCGCACGAAATCGACATGGTGATGAACGTCGGGGCGCTGAAGTCAGGCGCCCTCGATTTCGTGCGCGAGGACGTCGCCGGCGTCGTGGCGGCGTGCGGCGATCGCGCCGTCGTGAAGGTGATCATCGAGGCGGCGCTTCTCACCGACGAGGAGAAGAGGACGGCGTGCCGGCTCGCGCAGCAGGCCGGAGCGAGGTTCGTCAAGACGTCGACCGGTTTCGGCCCTCCCGGCGCGAACGTACGGGACGTGGAGATCTTGCGCGAAGCGGTCGGCCCCGGTTTCGGGGTCAAGGCCTCCGCGGGCATCCGCACGGCCGCCTTCGCGCTCGAGCTCGTCGAGGCCGGCGCGACGAGATTGGGCACGAGCGCGAGCGTGGCGATCATGGAGGAATGGAAACGCTCCCTATGAACGCCTGCGATCTCATAAGGGGGATGCGGCCCCGATAGAGGCCGGAGGGATCGGCAGCGCCTCAGTGCGGCACGACGTTGTCCCGGGAGGCTTCTCTGTCGAGATCCCTGAAATCCTTGTCCTTGTCGAGAAGATCGTACGAGCTCACGCGGTGCATGTCGCACTGGCGAGAAGGTTCGTTTCCCTCGATGAATATCTCCCGCGCGATCTTCGGGCAGTACGGCGTGCTCAGGAGCCCCGAATCCCGGCAGATGAGCTCCTCGATGATGTTGGGGGGCCTGTTGAAGGCGGGCCCGCGATTGTCGGGATACCTCGCCTTCATCGTTTCTATCCAGATGGGAAGGGCGACGACGGCGCCGGTCATGCCGTTCCTGATCGTCTTGCGTTCGTCGTAACCGGCCCACACGCCGATCGCGATCTCCGGCGTATAGCCGATGAACCAGGCGTCCGTGTATTCGTCGGTCGTGCCGGTCTTTCCGGCGACGGGGATGTCGAGGCCGTATTTCCGCACCGCCCATCCCGTTCCGTTAACTTCGTCGACCACGCTCGTGAGCATATCGGTGATCATGTAGGAGACATCCGGCTGGAGCACCTCTTCATGGTATTCGCGGTATTCCTCGACCGTGTTGCCGTTTCGATCCTCGATGCGCAGGATTGTCATCGGCTCGGCGCGCATTCCTTCGGCGGCGAGCACGCCGTACGCGGACGTGATGTCGAGGAGCGTCACCTCGTTCGCGCCGAGCGCGAGCGACAGCACGTTCTGCAGGCGGCTCTTGATGCCCATTCGCTTCGCGACGTCGATGACCGACGGCGGGCCGATCGCCTGGATCAGCTTGATCGAAGGGATATTGATCGATCTCGACAACGCCTCGCGCAGCGAGACGGCTCCGTGGAATTTCTTGTCGTAGTTCCGCGGTTTGTAGACGTCGCCGTTCGGCAGCTCGATGACGAGCGGCGTATCGATGATGATGTCCGACGGATTGTATCCGTTTTCGAGAGCGGCAATGTAGACGAAGGTCTTGAACGCCGAGCCGGGCTGCCGGGGCGCCTGGATGGCGCGGTTGTATTGCGTCTCGCGGAAATTCCGCCCGCCGATCATGGCGAGGATATGTCCGTCGCGCGGATCGATCGCCACGAGGGCCGCTTGCAGGTAATCGGGAGCGATCTTCTCCCCGCGGGCGACGGCGGCTTCGTAGCGGGCGCGGGTGAGCTTGAATGCGTAGGCCGTCTCGAGCTCCTGCATCCACCGCTCGAGGTGCGCCTCCGCCGCGCGCTGCAGCTTCGCGTCAAGGGTCGTGTAAACCGTGTATCCGTCCCGGTAGATCGAACGCGCTCCGTATTTCTCCTCGAGGATCTGGCGAATGTACTCGGCGAAATAACCGGCGAAATCCTGGTTGCCCGAGACCTTCTTCACGAGCTCGAGCGAACGCTCGCGCAGCGAATCCCGCTGCGCTTTCGTGATGAGATCGAATTCCTCCATCGCGCCGAGCACGAGACTCACGCGCTTGGCGGCCCGTTCGGGATTCGTGAACGGATTGTACCCGCCGGGATTCTTGGGCAGGCCCGCGAGCAGCGCCATCTGGTTGAGCCCGATATCCTTCACCGATCTTCCGAAGAACTTCCTCGACGCGGCTTCGATCCCGTACGTTCCCTCGCCGAAATAGATCTGATTGAGGTACATCTCGAGTATCTCGCCCTTCGAATAGGTGCGCTCGATCTTGAACGCGAGAAGCGCTTCCCTGATCTTGCGCGAGAAGGTTTGCTCCTTCTTGTTGAGAAAGAGATCCGTCGATATCTGCTGCGTTATCGTGCTCGCGCCCTGCGCCCGATTCCAGTGGATGAGGTCCTTCCATACGGTCGCGAAGAGCCGCTGGACGTCGATGCCGCTGTGGCGATAGAAGCGGCGATCCTCGACGGCGAGAAAGGTCTTTTGCACCATGACCGGTATCTCTTCGAGCGGGACATAGACGCGGTTCTGCTCGTAGAATTCCCTGATGACGGTCGAATCCCGCGCGAGGATGCGGGTCTTGAGCGATGGTTCGATCATCTCGAGCCGCTCCATCGAAGGAAGGTCCCGGGAGAACCACCGAATCGCGGCGGCCCCGATGCCGAGGATGCATATGAGGGAGAGCCCCATTCCCCAGAGGAAGATCTTCTCGCCGCGCGTCAAAGGTCTGAATCCCATACGTCCGTATCGTCCTGTCCGTGTCGGTCGTTTCCCCGGCCCTGTCGCTCCTGCAAGAATGTACTTCCCGGGCGCGGCATTTTCCAAGCATTTTATGCGTCGGTATGCGAGCTCGCGGGGCCTCCGCGAAATAATTCGACTTCCTCGAAAAAACCGTTTGACAATATCTCCCGCATTGAATATATATGCAGGGCGCTAATGTAAAATCCGAAAGCGAATTACAGCGCCTCCAAAATTCTTCAGAAAATCCCTGCAGAGGGGTTGACAAAGAAACCCGATTGCGATATATTGGGTAGCTGGAGAAAATTCCATATAGGGAATACTGTTCTTTGAAAACGAAATAGCGTGCGATGCCCTTGCCAGATGATTCGTGCCCCGATCCTCCGGATCGGGGGTGGAATGTCAAATAGAGCATTGCTTTCACGCAATGACTCTTCGTGTTTTTT
>JBFYZM010000348.1:0-3299 GCA_041309505.1 Candidatus Krumholzibacteriota bacterium | reverse complement strand
GAGAAGGAAGTATTCCGCGAGGCAGTCGGTGTCGAAAGCGACGTTCGTGCAGCTCATGAGGTACATCGAAAAAAGCTTGCTCCCGTTCGAGAGATTCATCGCGTCGTAATTGAGGATGCTCCCGTCGCCGACCGACATGTTGTACTTGTAGCCGTGCCCCGTGTGGAGAATGTGATTCACGCCCGCCGACATCGAATCGATCGAGGCTGACCTCGTGAGCGGGACCGATCCGGCGTAGGCAGGGTAGTTCTCGTACAGGCGCTCGGTTATCACGTCGGGGTTGCCCGCCAGATAGCTGTTGTACACCGACTCCTCGATCTCCGCCCCGTCGAGGATGATCTGGTCGCCGGGATGGTAATCGGAAGGAAACACCACCTCCGCGAGCATGAGGAACTTCGACTTCGAAGCGGTCTCCGTGGGCTTCGAGTAATCGATCACCTTGTTTACCATTACGGTCGCCTCGGCCGACGTCGACGCCGGCAGCCGCCCCAGGTAGACCTCGGCGTACAGATCGCAGTTGTCTCCCTGGTCGATCACGCTGTGGAACGCCTCTCCCCAGAGCGAATCGCCGTCGGCGTTCCAGGTCCCGTCGAGACACGAGTAATACATATCCGTCGGAATGAACTCGCCCGTGTAGAAGGTGACGAAACCGAACCGGGCCGGGATCACGCCGGTATCGCCGCCGAGGAGCACGTACTCGACTCCCCATTTCGCATACGCGTCCGCGATGAAGTTGCGCAGCGTTTCCGCGAGATCGGCGCCGGCGCGGCTCTGCTGGGCGATGTATTCGACGGTGCGAACCACCGAGGGAATCCCCTTCTTCGTTTTCCAGTCGGCGAGGCGCTGGAACGCCGGCGCCATCGCTGCATTCGTCACGATGAGATACTTGACGTCGCTTCCCTCCATGCTCGGCTCGTAGCTCGGGAGAAACGCTCTCGTTCCCGGATCAACCTTGATATCGTCGAACGAATAGGAGCCCGCCATTTCGGGATTGAGGCACATCTCTTCGACGATCTTCCGCGATTCGTCCCTGAATCCCTCGATATAGCGCATCCGATCGGCCGCTCCCGCCGAGACGGTCGCGGGAGTCGTTTCGATCGTGAGACGAACCGAATTCTCGATCGTGAGGCCGCCCCATTTCAAGTCGTAGCGGATCGGGTATACGGCGAACTGGGCGAGCCGGTATCCTCGATAGAAGCCGGTTCCGAGGTGCCGCACCCGCCAGGCGGGGAAAACCGCGTCCTCTACGCCGGCATCGACCTTATCGAGCTCCACCCCCAACTTCTCGCCGTCGTCGCGGTAGCTCCCCGAGAAAAGGGCGAGCGGCTTGGCCGGCATCACCGATACCCGGTCGAGAACGTCGATCCGGTACGACGAGATCTCCTCGCCTTGAGGAAGGAGAACGCTCACGACCCGATACGGAAGAGCGGGATAATCGAAATACTCGAGATTGCCGTACCCGTCCACCGCGACGCGCGCGCGGCCGGCGTCCGCATCTTCGTATTTCAGCCGGGAGGGTTCCAGGTTGAGCGTCCAGGACAGCGTCGAGCCGGATGCCGGGTGAACCGGCAGGGCCACAAGAATCATAAGGGAGAGGAGCGCGGATGAAATCCGTCTCATTGATGGTACCCTCCTGCTAGCAGACCTTCATACGGGGCGTCGAATTAAAAATGCGTCTCAGGGAGACAATAGCAGTATGACCGAATGGTGCAGCTCCTTTGGTCGCCTAACCCCTGGTCATGATCCTGGAGTAGCGCGCGGAATCACATGTGACGTTATTGTACACTAAATCTAACTCTTTGTCAAGACTACTATTTATCTTGCGAATCCTATTCATTATCGGACGGCCGCTCCCCGCCCGCGTGACCTCGCGGCGCGCCATCCCCCTTATTTTTCTCGAGAGCTATCGCTCCCCCTTTCCAGTCGACCTGAATGACGTCTCCATCGGCGACCGCGCCTTCGATGACGAGCCGGGCGAGCGGATCGAGGAGCCATTTCTGAATGAGGCGCTTGAGAGGCCTGGCGCCGAAATCGGGGCTGTACCCGTGCTCCATGAACGCGTTTCTCGCGGAGGCGGTGAGGCGAATCGAAAGGTCTCGCTCCGAGAGCCTCGCGTTGACGGCCTCGATTTGAAGATCCACGATCTTCAGAATATCGTCCCGGCTCAAGGCGCGGAAAACGAGAGTTTCGTCGACGCGGTTCAGGAACTCGGGCCTGAAGAACGAACGCAGCGCGTCCATCATCCGCCGCGCGATTTCTTCGTCGCTCGCGACGCCGCGTTCCCTGAGAATCTGGCTCCCCAGGTTCGATGTCATGATGACGATGGTATTCTTGAAATCGACCGTCCGTCCCTGCGAATCGGTGAGACGCCCGTCGTCGAGGAGCTGGAGCAGAATGTTGAAAACGTCCGGATGCGCCTTCTCGATCTCGTCGAAGAGAACGACCGAATACGGCTTCCGGCGAACGGCCTCGGTGAGATAGCCTCCCTCTTCGAATCCGACGTATCCGGGCGGAGCCCCGACGAGTTTCGACACGGAATGCTTTTCCATGAACTCGCTCATGTCGAGACGGATCATGCTGTCCTCGTCGTCGAAGAGCACCTGGGCGAGCGCCTTCGCGAGCTCGGTCTTCCCGACTCCCGTGGGCCCGAGGAATATAAAGGATCCGAGAGGCTGCCCCGGATCGTGGAGCCCGGCCCGCGAACGCCGAACGGCGTTCGAAACCGCCGCGATCGCCTCTGCCTGTCCCACGACGCGCTCCGCGATGCGTTCCTCGAGGTGGAGAATCTTCGAGCGCTCTTCCTCGAGCATGCGGCTCACGGGAATGCCGGTCCACTTGCTGACGATCCCGGCGACGTCGCTTTCGGCGACCTCTTCCTTGAGAAGGCTGCCTCCCGTTTCCTGCAGTTCCTTGAGGCGCTTTCTCGCGTCCGCGAGATTCTTTTCGAGCTCGACGGCGACGCCGTAGCGGATTTCGGCGACGCGGCCGAGATCCCCCGAGCGCTGTGCGATTTGCTCGTCGGTCCGCGCCCGATCGAGCTTCTCCTGGAGCTGGCGGATCGCGCGCACGGCGCCCTTCTCGTTTTCCCAGCGCGCCCGGAGACCCGACGCCTTTTCGCCGAGATCCGAGAGCCGCTCCTTGACGTCCGTGAGGCGTTCTTTTACCTCCGTGTCGTTCTTTTCCTTTTCGAGCGCCCGGTTTTATATTTAGAGCTGGGTGATCTTGTCCTGGATTTAGGCGAGCTCTATAGGCATCGAGTACATCGCGAGCCTCAGGCGGGAGGCGACCACGTCGACGAG
>JBFYZM010000347.1:0-19533 GCA_041309505.1 Candidatus Krumholzibacteriota bacterium | reverse complement strand
CGCCACGTATACCGTGAAGAGCCACATACACAACATCCTGGAAAAGCTGACGCTCAATACCCGCCTGCAGATAGCGGCCTTCATCCGCAAGGAAGAATCCGCATGGCGGGGCTCGGGTATTCATTTCCCGTCAAGACAAGCGTGAGGCATCGCTCCGCAGGATTAGCTCTTCTTTCATCCCCTGGAGCTATTCACTCGTTCGGACTTCCCGAGTACACTTTTCTCAAAGAACGCTGCACCCGACAATATTCCGAAAGGAGTGTGGACGCATTATCGCGGTGCAGTGGGTTCATATGTAGTGCATCGAAAAAGGGGCTCCCGCATCGACACGGGCGGCGTTGTGAATCAAAATCGAAGGAGGAATGCAGTATATGAGAGTCTATACGAAATATTTTGTGGTGTTAATACTGGCGATCGCTTTCATGAGCGGGTGCGATAATACGTGCGATAATGAGGGTGGCCTGGACACTATCCGGCCCTTCGTGGTTTCCACGATCCCCGCTCATCTTGCCACGGGTGTTTTCATCAACGGGAACATCAGCGCCACCTTCAGCGAGGCGATGGACCCTGCGACGATTACCGCTTCAACCTTCACCGTTGTGACCACCACCCCCACCGTCGCCATGACGCAAGGGGCGGCGACTGTTACGGGTGTTGTGACATATTCGGGCAACGTGGCGACCTTCAACCCGACGGGCAATCTCGCAGCCAATACCAACTATACTGCGACGATCACCACGGGAGCCGAGGATTTGGCGGGCAACGGATTGGCCGTCAATAAGACATGGACCTTTACGACGGGGACGCTGGCGGACGCCACCGCGCCCACCGTGGTCTCCACGATCCCTGCCAATCTCGCCACCGGCGTTGCGCTCAACACGAGCATCACGGCGGCATTCAGCGAAACGATGGACCCCGCGACGATCACTGCCTCGACCTTTACCTTGAAGCAAGGGACGACGCCCATTCCGGGCGCCGTGACGTACGTGGGCACCGTCGCGACCTTGAACCCGACAAGCGATCTCACGGCCAGCACCGTATATACCGCGACGATCACCACGAGCGCCAAGGACGCGGCAGGCAATGCTCTGGCTGCAAATAAGGTATGGACCTTCACCACGGGGACGGCGCTGGACTCTGGCGCGCCCACCGTGCTTTCAACGGTCCCTGCCAATCTTGCCACAGGCGTGGCGCGCAACGCCGTCGTGACCGCGACATTCAGCGAGCCGATGGATCCGCTGACGATCAGTACGGCGAGCTTCACGGTGGCGGGCGTAACGGGATCGGTCCTCTATGACGCGGCGAGCAAGGTTGCGACCTTTACGCCGGCAAGCAATCTCGCGGCGAGCACTCTCTATTCCGCGACAATTACTACCGCGGTGAAGGATCTCGCAGGCAATGCGCTCGCAGTCAACAAAGTATGGACATTTACCACAGGTACGGTCCTCGCGCCAGTGCCGCTTCTCTCGGTCTCCACGTTCGGCATCATGGCGACAGCCGCGATCACCAGCACCGGCAACTCCGTCGTGAACGGTGACGTTTCGCTGGATCCAGGCACTTCAATGACCGGATTTCCGCCGGGCATAGTGAACGGCACGATACATGTCAACGATCTCGTATCGGAGCAGGCCAGAATCGACCTCCTGGCCGCATACAACTTCGCCAAGGGACTGCCGCCGGGAACGACCATTTCCGGCGGTGCGGATCTGGGGGCGCTCTATCCTTCGGGCATTCCCCCGGGCACCTATACTTCCGGCAGCACGATGCTGGTTTCCACCGCTCTCGTTCTCGACGGAGGGGGCAACGCGAATGCCGTATGGGTCTTCCAGATCGGGTCCTCGCTGACCACGACAGCCAGTGTTACGCTGACAGGTAGTGCTCAGGCGAAGAACGTGTTCTGGGTTCCCACCGAGAGCGCGACTATAGGGGTGGGTACTACCTTCAATGGAAACATCGTGGCCGGCATAAGTGCCACCGGTGTGACCGGCAGCGTGATAAACGGCAGAATACTGGCCGGAGCGATCGGTTCCGGCACTGTCGCTTTGCAGGGCACGACTGTTACCGTGCCTGCGCCGTAAGAAATAGCCTGGTCAGAGGACGGCAGGAAGGGGCCTCGAATGATCTTCGAGGCCCCGTTTTATTCGGTCCGCGGTTATCGGCCCGGGCCACCCGAAAGACATCGCCGAGCGACTTCATGTCGCTGCCTCGCTCTCCGGGACTAGCTCCTTTTTCATCCCCTGGAGCTATTCACTCGCAAGGGCTTCTCGAGTACACTTCTTTTAAACAATACTGCACTGGACAGTATCGTGTCGTCTTCCGATATCGTGGAAGGAGGTGAGCAGAAATGCTTTGGACTATAGGAATTATTCTACTGATTCTCTGGTTACTCGGTTTGGTTACCGCGCACACGTTCGGCGGAGTCCTTCACGTCCTCCTGGTTATCGCGCTCGTGGTGATAGTCATTCGTATCCTTCAGGGTCGGCGCGTATAGCGTCGAGGAGATGATTTGATGAGCACAGTGAAGATCGTGGCGATTGTGTTGATCGTGGCCGGCATCATCGGTCTCGTGTACGGCAAGTTCGGATACACCAAAGAGACCCACAAGGCCGACTTCGGTTCGATTGAGCTTTCTGTTCAGGAAAAGAAAAGCGTTAACGTCCCACTCTGGGCAGGCGTGGGGATGATAGTGGTCGGCGGCGTTCTTTTGCTGGTGCCGCGCACGAAGAAGTAGCGCGTCGCTTTTCCTGCTGTTCATTTGTTCCGACGGGGATTCGTCCCAAGGGTTCGCATGACCTTTAACCTGAACCAGGAGAGTGTCGAATGAGGAGACTCTATTACATAGTGGGCGCGATGATTGTACTGGCATTATCGGTTATGCCGGTCAATCCGCTGCAAGGAGCTGATACGACCGGGAAATGGGCATTGGGCGTAAATGGCGGAGCCAGCAAGCTCGTCCTCACAAATAGCTCCGATCTTTGGACGCTGGGCTGGCTCGTTGGCGCCGATTTCACCTACGGGTTGACTCCCAGGCTTGCGCTCGGGGTGGAAGGGACCTGGAGGCAGCACTACCTCGCCGACTTGAGCCAGGGCACCAGGTTTGCGGACGGTGCCAGGTTGTCCACGGAAGGCGTCATGGATGGACCGCGCCAGCGCAATTTTACGGCCGGTTTGATCGCGAAATATCATTTTCTCGCGGACAATGTCTGGTCGCCTTACGTTTCCGTGGGAACCGGAATCTACATCTGGAAATGGGCCGACAAGGGATGGAACACGTTGTCCTCCGATTCCGCGTCTTCCGGCTCCTATTTGACCTATGTCGACTCGCGCGTCCCCCCGGTCGATAAGGCCGGCAACACGTACTGTCTGGCGGATCAGCAACTATACGCCATGGGCGGGCTGGGTCTGGAGGTCTACCCCTCCCAGGCTCTTTCCTTCGAAGTGGGAGCCAAATTCCGCTATCTGACCAGCCTCTTTTCGTCCTTTACGGGCGACCAGGACATCGTTGGAACGGAACCGGGTCAGTTGGACCTGCCCAAAGGCATCGTGGAAGTGTTCGCCGGGGTACGGCTGCATTTCGGCGGGAAGAAATGCCCGCCCTTGACTGCCACCGCGTCGGCATATCCCGCGAGCGGACCGGCTCCGCTGACGGTGCAGTTCGACGGCGCCACCACGGGAGGGTGTCCGGGCTACACCTACGCCTGGAATTTCGGGGACGGCAGCTCGAGCGCCGAACAGAATCCCAGCCACACCTATGAGGCTTTGGGAGACTACGTCCCCTCGCTGACGGTCACGGATTCCAAGGGAACCATCTCCCAGAACAGCGTTTCCCTGGTGGTCAACTGCCCGCCGCTGTACTGCACTGCGTCGGGAAGTCCCACGAGCGGGACAATTCCGTTCACGGTTCTGTTCAGCGGTTCCGCGAGCGGAGGGTGTCCGCCCGTTATCTACAGCTGGGATTTCCGGGACGGCGGCTCCAGCAGCGACCAGAATCCCAGCCACACCTACGAGACGGCGGGAGATTACTCCGCTTCTCTGACGGTCACGGATTCCAAGGGAAACACCTGTCAGAAGAACGTATTCGTGAAGAGCGAGGCCGAGGAATGGATCCCGACACCGGAAAAACCGGTGGTTCTGAGAGGCGTCAACTTCGAATTCGACAAGGCCGTTCTTCTCGCGGAGTCCACGTTGATACTCGACCGTGTGGCGGCGAGCCTGCTCGCCCACCCGGAAGTGAAGGTCGAAGTGGCCGGTCATACCGATTCCGACGGCAGCGACGCGTACAATCTCAAGCTTTCGGATCGGCGGGCAAAAGCGGTGCGGGACTACCTGATCAAGAAGGGAGTGCCGGCGAGCCAGCTGACGGCCAACGGGTACGGGGAATCCCGGCCGACCGCTGATAACAAGACGGTGGAAGGGCGCGCCGAAAACCGCAGGGTTGAGTTGCAGAGAAAGTAGGATAGCCCCCTAGCAGGAACAACCAGGGGCGTCCCGGTCGAGTGTTCGACGGGGCGCCCCGGTTGTATTTCTTCGATTGGGCACCCACCCTGCTCGCGTACGCATTCCATGAAAGGAGGATCGGATCGTGAAGAAGAGGCGCTGCTTCAGTCTGTTTATAGTTGCGCTCGCGGCGATCTGGGCGCTCGCCCTTTCCGCCGACGCGCAGGCCCGGGAAAAGGGGAAAGAAAAGGACAAAGGCGAAAAGGACAAGAAGAAGAACGAGCAAAGGAGCGAAAAAGAAAGGGTCAAATACAAACCCCTTCGAATGGCCGAAAAGGATTGGATGGAGTGGACGAACGGAGATCCTCCGGGTTGGTCGCGCGGCAATAAAACCGGATGGGGAGGAGCCGGCGCGCCCCCGGGGCAGATGAAAGGACATGAGCAAGAGATACTGCATATCTATCCCCGGGGATCGGATAACTGGGATATCAGGAGGAAAGAGGAGTGGTACGGGAAGCTGGATCAGTCGAGAATCAGGATTCTCGAACGGATCCGGAACAGGGCGGGAATGTCGCGGGAGGACGAGGAGAGCGCGATCATTTCGATTAACGGGGCGGCGCGCGAAGGGGTGCCGCTGGAGCATATTGAGCTGGCAATGAATAGAGCGATCATCAGAGGAATGCGGGGCCGGGATTTCGAAAGAATGACCCGTGCCATGTCGTACGGCGTCGATAAGAATACCGATTACAACAGGCTCAATCGACTTATGGAAAGGAAGATGAACGAAGGCGAAACGGGCGACGTCTTAGCGCTCTCGATCTACCGGGAGATCGACGAACAGCACGCGGGCAAACCGGAAGAACCGATCAAAAGATCATGGTTGCAAAGGTTATTCGGCGGATAGCGGATCATGCGGGACGAACACCACGCTCAAGGCACCGAGCGACGGCATCGCGCGCTTCTGCAGGGCATCGCCCGTCGGGCGATGCTCGAGAGAGGCTTGCTTCCCGACTTCTCGGCCGCGGCGCTTGCCGAACTTGACGGGATTCAGGCCCCCGCGCTCGCGAGCGGCGAGGCAGCCGCAGACACCGCGCGGATTCGCGACCTGACGAGCCTCCCGTGGGTTTCCATCGACAACGACGACTCCCGCGACCTGGATCAGCTCACTATCGCCGAGGCCCTGCCCGGAAACGAAGTCAGGATTCGTGTGGCGGTGGCCGACGTGGACGCGCTGGTCAAGGACGGCTCGGCCATTGACGCTCATGCGCGTCACAACACGACCTCGGTGTATACGGCGGCCCAGATCTTCCCGATGCTGCCCGAGAAGCTATCCACCGACCTTACCTCCCTGAATCTCGATCAGGAGCGCCTCGCCATCGTCGTGGAGATGGCGATCGGCGCGGACGGCTCCGTGCAGGGCTCGGATATCTACCGGGCGAGCGTTCGCAATCGTGCGAAGCTCGCCTATAACAGCATGGCGGCATGGCTGGAAGAGAACGGCGCTCTCCCCGAGGGGATCGCGTCGGTCGACGGATTGGCGGAGAATCTGCGCGTGCAGGATCGGATCGCCCAGAGTCTGAAGAAGTTGCGGCACGCCCACGGGGCGCTGAGTCTGGAAACCATCGAGGCGAAACCGGTCTTCGACGGCGACCGAATCCTCGATCTTGAATTGGAGCAAAGGAACCGCGCCAAGGAGATCATCGAGGATTTCATGATCGCCGCCAACGGCGTGACCGCCCGGTATCTCGCGGCAAGGAAATTCCCTTCGATCCGCCGTGTGGTGCGCACGCCCAAACGCTGGGATCGCATTGTCGAGCTTGCCCGCGGGCGCAATTTCAAGCTGCCCGATGATCCGGATTCGGCGGCGCTCGATCGATTCCTCGTCAAGGAGAAAGCAGCCGATCCGCTGCAATTCCCCGACCTGTCCCTCGCGGTGATCAAACTTCTGGGAGCCGGCGAATACGTGGCGGAGCCGCCCGGAGCCGCGGGCCCCGGGCACTTCGGCCTCGCGACAAAGGATTATGCCCATTCCACCGCACCGAATCGCCGCTACACAGATCTGATCACGCAACGACTCCTGAAGGCCGCCATCGCCGGCCGCGCCGCGCCGTACGACTATGCCGAGCTGGACGTCCTGGCGAGGCATTTCACCGAAGAAGAGGATGCCGCCAACAAGGTCGAACGGCAGGTCGGCAAATCCGCGGCCGCGCTCCTCCTCGAATCGAGGATCGGCGAGCAGTTCGACGCCGTCGTCACCGGCGCCTCCGATAAAGGCACGTGGGCGCGGTTGCTTATCATGCCTGTCGAAGGAAGGGTCGTGAGCGGGCTCGAGGGCGTGGACGTCGGCGACCGCATTCGCGTCCGGCTGACCGCGGTGGACGTCGAGCGGGGATATATCGATTTCAGGAGAGTCGGTTCATAGCGAGGACCTTGACTTCGGTTCGAATTTCCTATAACAACCAAAGCAGGGCGAGCCGGAAGCGGTCGTCGGAGGAAATCCCGTGAGAGCGTTGATCGGCTGCATGGTGATCGTGGGTTGGGCCTTGGCGGCGAGCGCGGCGGAGCCGGCCTCGATTGCCTCGCCGATCGACACGTCGGTGGGGGTGCGGTTCCGCGGCGTCGGGGGCCATGGATTGAGGCCGGCGCCGAGGACGCAGGCGATCCGAAAGCCTTCGCCGTGGTGGGGTTTTCAGGGCGAAGGATTTCCGGACATGCGCAGGGTGTGGGACGTGCCCCTGCCGGCGCCGGCCGAGACCGCCGGCGACGCGGGCATCGAGGCGGCGTTCCGTCTCGCCGAATTGCACGCGCGTCAGGCCAACGAAGCGTTCTACCGCTGCCGCCGCTACGTCGACGGCTGGCTGGCGCACGCCGATTCCGCGACGGGACTGATCCCGCGCACCCTGGGAGTGGATTTCTGGAACGGGCGCGACGCCGCGGCCGACAACTATTCGTTCATGGTGCTCACGGCGGCGATGATCGACCGCCCGCTGTTCGAGGGGCGGATGCGGGAGATGCTCCGCACCGAAACGAGGCTGACATGCCGCGTGGACCGACTGCCGGACGACTACTCGTTCGTCGCGAAAAGCTGGCGTCGAAAAGAGTTGATCCTCGATGAGATCATCTTCGAGGGCGCCGAATACGTGAAGGACGGCCTGCTCCCCATCACCGAATGGCTCGGCGCCAGCCCGTGGAGCGAGCGCGCGATCGGCATCGTCGACGATATCTGGAAGAACGCGCGTATCGAGACGCCGTTCGGCGCGATTCCGACGCTGAACTTCGAGGTCAACGGCGATCTGCTTCAGGCCTGCGCACGGCTTTACTGGTTCACCGGCGAACGCAAATATCTCGATTGGGCCGTCATCCTCGGCGACTACTACCTCCTCGGCACGAATCACCCGACGCGCGACCTGGAGGAGCTCAGCCTCGCCGACCACTCATGCGAAGTCATCAACGGCCTCTCGGAGCTCTACGTCGCCTGCGCCTCTGCCGCGCCGCGCAAACGCGAGGCCTATCGCGGGCCGATCCACGAACTGTACGACCGACTTCTGCGCACCGGCCGCAACGAGCACGGCCTGTTCTATGTCAGTGTCGACAACCGCACCGGCGAGCACAGCGCCGAGCTGACGGACAGCTGGGGTTACGACTTCGACGGCCTCTACACCGCTTTCCTGCTCGACGGAACCGCGGCGTATCGAGACGCCGTACGCACGGCCCTCGGCAATCTGAAGCGATATTACACGGGGCGGGGGGGTATGGGCCAAAGCGCCATGGCCGACGGTTACGCCGACTCCATCGAGGGCGCCATCGCGCTTCTCAACCGCGAGCCGGTCGCCTCGGCGGCCGAGTGGGTCGACGCCGAGATCAAGACGATGTGGGGCCGGCAACATTCCGACGGCATCATCGAAGGCTGGCATGGCGACGGCAACTTCGCCCGCACGTCGCTGATGTACGCGCTCTGGAAAACGCAGGGTGTCACCGTTGAGCCATGGCGCGCCGACGTGCGTTTCGGCGCCGCGCGCGAGGGCGGGAGCATCTGCATCAGCCTCGTCGCGGACGAACCGTGGGAAGGTCGCCTCATCTTCGACAAGGAGCGCCACGCCCTGAACATGCGCCTGCCGCTCGACTATCCGCGCATCAACCAGTTCCCGGAGTGGTTCGCCGCGCAGGCCGATGCGCGCTACGAGTTGCGGAATGCGGTCTCCGGCGAAATGCGGACGCGCGCCGGTAAAGAGCTGCTCGACGGCTTCGCCGTGTCGCTGAGGGCCGGCGAGGAAATGCGCCTGATCGTCAAGCGATCGGGAACGGAATAAGTCGACGTTTCTCGACGATGGAGCCGATATGGCGCTTCGCGGGACGACCGCTCACTAGGGCGTTCTTCTCGGCATCCGCGCGAGTTTCCCTCTCGCCTTCAGTTCCAGCTTGTTCACTTTCTGCTTCTGGCCCTTGTTCTTTGTCTTCTTGCCCTTGTCTCCCATGGGTGCGCCTCCTTTTCCAGGTTTCTGGTTCGCTATTCCTGCGGCCTGATAATCACCTTGATCGATTTCTTTCCGTCGGCGACGAGATGGAAACCGCGCGCCGTTTCCTCGAGCGGCAGCCGGTGGGTGATCATGTCGTTGACCTCGATCCGGTGCGCGCGGAGAATCTCGATCGCCCGAGCGGTGTCGACCGGAGGAGCGGCGTAGGTAGCGACGATCGCGATCTGATCGCGCCAGATCTCCGCGAGGGGGAGCGGCACCGTCGTCCCCGGAGCGTGCGGCGCGAAGAGGAGCACCGTTCCGCCGCGGTCGACCGAGCGGAACGCCTGCTCGACGACGCTTGCGGCGCCTGCGCTCGCGACGACGAGATCGAAGAGCCTGCCGTCGTTCAGGGAAGCGAGCCTCTGCGGCGTCGCGTCCTTCGCCGGAAGGGTCGCGTCCGCGCCGAAGCGCTTCGCCGCGGCGAGGCGCGAGTTATCGATGTCGGTCGAGACGATCGTGCCCGCTCCGAGAGCCCCGAGCGCCTTGACGAAGAGAAGCCCCGATATGCCGCTCCCGAGAACGAGGACGCTCGCGCCCGGCCTGAACCGCGCGACGCGCAGGCCGCGCAGGACGCACGCAAGAGGCTCGATGAACGTTCCCTCGTCGAAGGAGATCTCCTCGGGGATCGGGAAGGTGCCGCGGTCGACGTTGATCGCCGGCACGCGCACGTATTCGCAGAATCCGCCCGGATCGAAGTTCGTCGCGCGGAGCGTATCGCAGAGGGAGTACTGCCCGGCGAGGCAGTAGCGGCATGCGTTGCACGGGACGTGGTGCGCGACGGTGACGCGATCGCCTTCCCTGAAGCGGCGCACCTTCTTGCCGGTCTTCGCGACGGTGCCCGCGATCTCGTGCCCGAGCACGAGGGGCGCCTTCGCGAGGCGGTACCACTCCATCACGTCGCTGCCGCAGATGCCGCTCGATTCGATGCGGACGAGGAGCTCGTCGTCGCCGGTTTTCGGCATCGGACGCTCCTCGATGCGGATGTCCTGATTATTGTAATAGACCGCCGCGCGCATCGTTTCCCGTTTCGGTTTCTTCGGCATACAAACGGGCCTCCCGCTCGGGCGCGGACGTCAGTTTCTCGTCGCCTTCAGATCGTCGAAGAGCTGGAGCGCCGCCGTGACGTTGGCTTTTTCGTGCACGATGGCGCGCACGGCCTGGATCGCCGCGACGGGATAATCCGACTGCCATATGTTGCGCCCCATGTCGACGCCGGCGGCGCCGCGGATGATCGCGTCGTATGTGAGCTGGAACACGTCGTTCATCGTGTCGAGCTTGGGGCCTCCCGCGATGACGACGGGCACCGGGCATCCCTCGACGACCTTCTCGAATCCCTCGCAGTAGTACGTCTTCACGAAGTGCGCGCCGAGCTCGGCGGCGATGCGGCAGCTCAGAGACAGGAAACGCGCGTCGCGTTTGCCGAGCTCCTTCCCGACCGCAGTCACGGCGAGCACCGGAATGCCGTACGTTTCGCCTTCGTTCACGAGGTCGGCGAGATTCATGAGCGTATTGTGCTCGTAGTCCGTTCCGACGAAGATCGAGAGCGCCACGGCCGCCACGTTCAGGCGGATCGCCTCCTCGAAGGTCGTCGTGATCGACTCGTCGGCCAGCGACGGTCCGATGACGCTCGTTCCGCCCGAGACCCTCAGCACGATCGGCGTCTGCGTCTTCGGATCGACCGAGGTCCGGAGAACCCCGCGCGTCGGCATGAGGGCGTCCGCGTATTGAACGATCGGCGCGATCGTCGCGCGAGGATTCTCGAGCTTCGACGTGGGGCCGAGGAAATAGCCGTGATCGACGGCGAGCATGACCGTGCGCCCCGTTTCGGGCTTGAAGATCCGCGCGAGCCTGTTTTGAAGTCCCCAGTCCATGGAATAACCCCCTGCGTGACCGGTACATGATGTGGAGCGAAAAGTATAGAAGCGTTCGGAGCGCGGCGTCAAGGTCGAATTCCCCTGCGTGCTCTCACGATATGATCTCGACAGGACCCGCGGGAGCCGGCTCGGCGCCGCGCTTCGAGAAGCGCTTGCTCAGGGCGATGACGTAGATCGCAACGACGAGCGAGACCGCTCCGAGCAGGAAGAACGGCGTGTGAATTCCCCACGCGTCCGACATGAATCCCGCGGCGAAGGTGAAGCTCGCGTTTCCGATGATCTGGACGTTCGCGTTCAGGCTGAACGCCGCGGTCCGGTTCTTTGTCTTCGCGACGCTGCCGACGAGCGTGAGAAGCGCGGGGAAAGTGAGAAAGAGCGACCAGCCGAACGCCGCCATGAGAACGGCGGTGAGGAGCAGGCTCGTGCTGAAGCCGATGATGCACGTCGTAACGGCCGTCAGCGCGCAGCCGACGATGATCGCGCCGTAGCGCCCGACCCGCGCGGCGACCCGTCCGTACATCAGGGAGGCGATCGTGCCCGCCGCGATCCAGCATCCGAGAACGATCCCCGTGAGCGACATCGACGCGCCGAGCCTGTGATTGAGAAGGCTCGGGCCGTACGCGAGCGTGACGCCCCAGGAGATGCCGCTGAGGAGCGCGGGGAGGATCAGGTATCGCTGATCGCGGAACGTTTCCCGCCAGGAGACCGGCTCCTCGTCCTCCTTGGTGTTGCCCTCGGCGCCGTCCGTTCCGCGCGACATGACGAGGCCTGCGAGCGCGGCGGCGATGCAGAGAAGCCCCCAGAGGTAGAGCGGATTCGTCCAGCCGTAACGCTGCGCCAGGTAACCCGTTCCGAGGAACGCCGCGAGCACGCCGACGTCTCCGAAAGCGCTCTGGATCCCCATCGCCCGGTCGAAATTCTTTCCGCGGAACACGTGCGTGATCCAAGAGATCCCCACGGGATGATAGATGCTCGATCCGATTCTCACGCCGACGTAGAGGAAGACGAGCATGAGGTAATTCTTCGCGAGCGGCGTGAGGAGAAGAAAGAGCCCGACGACGAGATCGTCGAGAACGAGGAGCAGCCGGTAGTGCCGCCCTTTCGCCCAGTGTCCGACGAGGAAATGGAAGAACACCGACACGACGAGCCCGAAGAGCATCATGGTGCCGATGTCGGCGTAACGCTTGATGAGGTAGCCCTGCGTATAGAGAATCGGATAGATCGTCGGGAGCGCGACGACCGATGCGTCGTTGAACAGGTGGAAGATCGATACGGAGCCGAGGATCTTTTTCTCTTTGATATTCATGGCCGAAATAATATACACGCAATCGCGCCGCCGCGCAAACAATCCGCGATAAATCCGCCTCTGGACTCGCCGCCGGACATGGGCTATAGTCGATGCTCCTTATATCCCGTCCGCGCGAGGGAGGTTCCCTGTGAAACGATCGCTTTCGACGGTTCTTGTTCTCGCGTTTCTTCCGATTATCATCGGTATGCTGATCCCGGGTCCCCCGCCGGACGCCGCGGCGCTCTCCTCGATACGAATGCAGAAGGACACCATCGGATACGCCACGAGGCCGGATCAGGTCGAGGCGCTCGTGCGGCTCGTCGACTCGCTCGAGGCGGGGTGCTACGCCTCGAACGCCGCAGACTTTCCGCCGATGACGAAGGGCCCCATGATCGGCGCCATATGCCCGCACGACGACTACCTGTACGCCGGGCGCGGCTACATTCACGTCATGCGAGAGGTCAAGGCGCCCCGCGTGATTCTCTTCGGCGTCTCGCACACGGCGCGCCGCCGCGGCATCCAGGACAAGCTCGTGTTCGACGGCTTCTCCGCGTGGAAGAGCGCCTACGGGAATTGCCCCGTCTCCCCGATGCGGGAGGAGATCGTTGCGGCGCTTCCGGCGGGCCTCGTTCTCGTGAACGACACGATCCATTCCGAGGAGCACTCGCTCGAGGGATTCGTTCCGATTCTCCAGTATTATCTGCCGAAGGTCGAGATCGTGCCGATCCTCGTGACGCGGATGAACGGCGCCAATTTCGACGCGGCGGCCGACGCGCTCGCCGCGGCGATCTCGAATATCATGAAGGAGCGCGGCTGGAGACTGGGAAGGGACGTCGCGATCCTCGTCTCTGCCGACTGCGTTCATTACGGGGACGAGGAATGGGGTGGACGCAACTACGCTCCCTTCGGCACCGGCTTGGAGGGGTATGGAAAGGGGATCGCGCAGGATAGGCACGTCATCCGTTCGTCGCTCGAGGGAACGCTCTCGCGCGAGCGGATCGGCGTCTTCAGGGATATGGTGGAGAGCGGCGATTTCCAGCAGCCGTACAAGATAACGTGGTGCGGGGTTTATTCGATACCCTTCGGGCTGAGCGTCCTCGATCGCCTCGCCGCGCGGGAGGGGAGAGCGGCGCCCGAGGGCTTCATGCTCGTCTACGGCACGAGCCTCGCGCCGCCGAAGCTCCCGCTCGTGCACACGGGGCTCGGAGTCACGGCAATCGCAACGCAGCGCCATTGGGTCGGCTATACGGCAATTGGATACTGGTGAGAAGGAGGCAAGGAAGCATGTTCGATCGTTTGAAATGCGCGCTGACGATTTCCGCGGCGGCGCTCGTGCTCGCGATTCTCGCCGCGAGCGCTTTCGCGCAGACGGACGACGAGATCCGCGCGCTCGTCGCGAAGGCGGGGGAAGCGAAGGACTATCCCGAGGCGGGCTATGTCGCCGTTTTCGAGAAGATCGACGTGACGGTCGAGGAAACGGGACTCGCCCACTATCGCCGCCACACCCTTACGAAGATCCTCACGGACGGGGGCGCCCTCGCGAAGGCGGCGCTCCGTTTCGATTACGACCCCGCGTCGAATTTCATCGACGTCGAGAGCATACGGATATTTCGAAAGGGAGGCGCCGTCGAGACGGTCGATCTCGCGGGCGTAAGGGATCTCTTCGCCCCCGCCTCGATGATCTACTGGGGCGCGCGCATGAAGGTGGCGCAGCTTCCGCGGCTCGCCCCCGGCGACGCGGTCGAGGTGAAGACGTACAAGAAGGGCTTCGAGATCGCATACCTGGCGGAAGGGGAGGGGGGCGGCGGGGCCGGCGCTGCTGGCGCATCGAGCGCGGCCGTGCCGGGTGCGGACGAAACGACCGCCGCCGGCGACGAGCGCTACATTCCCCCGATGCGGGGATCGTTCTACGACGTCGTCTATTTCCAGGACGCGTATCCGATCGAGGCGAAGCGCTACGATCTCCACATGCCGAAGGACAAGCCGATCAGATATCGAGTGTACAACGGCTCCCTCTTCTCGGCGCAGAGCTTCGACGACAAGGGGACGCATTACTCGTGGTGGATCGAGAACGTCCCGGCACTCGTGGAGGAGCCGCGGAGCGCCGAGGCGCCCGATATCGTTCCGAAGCTCGTCCTCGCCACACTCTCGTCGTGGGAGGAGAAATCGAGATGGTTCGCCGCGATCCACGACACGATATACAAAGACAATCCCGAGATCAAAAAGCTCGTGAAGGATCTCACCGCGGGGCTCAAGACCGACGTCGATAAAGTGGCGGAGCTGCAGCACTGGTCCGCCCAGGAGATCCGCTACTCGGGCGTCTCGATGGGAAAAGGGGAGGGCTACACGCATCATCCCGGCACGATGAGCTACGCCGACCGCTGCGGCGTCTGCAAGGACAAGGCGGGAATGCTCATCACCCTCATGCGGACCGCGGGCTACGACGTCTGGCCGGCGCTCACGATGGCCGGCGCGCGCGTCGAGGAGGTGCCCGCCGATCAGTTCAACCACTCGGTCGTGGCGTGGCGTCACAGGGACGGCACCTTCACGATGCTCGATCCCACGTGGGTGCCCTATTCGACCGAGCTCTGGAGCTCCGCGGAGCAGGAGCAGAACTACGTGATCGGGACTCCCGAGGGAGAAGGCCTCATGATAACGCCCTACTCCCCGCCCGAGAAGCATGTGCTCAAGGTCGTCTCGCGCGGCGCCGTCGACAAGGACGGAAACCTCGCGGGAACGCTCCATATCGAGGGGACGAACTACATGGATCAGCGGATGCGCCGCTGGCTCGGCACGCACAAGCGCGACGATCTGCGCGCGTACGTCGAGGGATGGCTCGCCGCGATCTCGCCCGACGTGGAAGTGACGAAGCTCGCGATCGGCGATCCGCTCGATTTCAAGAAGCAGTTCGCGCTGGACGTGACGTACCGCGTGCCGCGCTACGCCGTCGCCGCTGGAGGAACGCTCGATTTCGCCTCGCCGGCGTGGAAGCTCGGATTCGGCCGGACGCCGCTGCTCACGGCCGCTTCGGTGATCGATCTCGAGAAGCGCGAGCTCCCGCTCTTCATCTGGAATACGCAGGCGTACGAATGCGACGAGGCGATCTCTCTTCCCGCCAAAATGAAGGCGCGCGATCTCTCGAAGGAATCCTCGAAAAAGGGAGAGTATGCGGCGTATAGCATGGAGCGGAACGTCGCCGGCGCCTCGGTCACGAACAAAGGCGTCGTGCTCGTCAAGAGAAGGACAATCCCCGCCGGGGACTATCCCGAGTTCCGCGGCATCCTGAAGGAGGCGGGAGATTACGCCACCCGCAGGGTGATTTTCGAAAGAGAGGGGGGATCGCGATGAGAAACGTCACTGCGCATTCGACGGCACTATTGATTCTGGCGGTTGTCGCTTCGGCGCTGATCTCGATCCCCGCAAGCGCTCATTCCGCTCCGGCCGCCGCGGCCGGCACCGGCTGGAAGGAGGTGCAGCTCCGCCACCCGGGAAGCGACGCGGTCGTGCTGTACGATTCGCTCGTCGTCACGCTCGGCTCCGATAATCGCATCTCGAAGAGGCGGCACCGCGCCGTCATGCTCTTCACCGACAACGCGATCAACCGCTACGGCGATCCACGGATTCTCTTCAACGCCGCGACGCAGGATCTTACGATTCTCGCCGCACGCGTGCGCATGCGGGACGGCGCGATCGTCGACGTTCGGAAGAGCGCCATAAACCAAACGACGCCCTTCGCCCTCGATCTCGCCCCCGATTACGTGGACTGGCAGGAGACGGTCGTCACGCATATGGGCATCGAAAAGGGATGTGTCGCCGAGCTCCATTACACGATCGCGGACAGGAATCCCTCGCCGTACCTCTCGGGCGTGGAGGTCTTCAGCGCCGAGGATCCGACGGAGGAGCGCGTGCTCGCGGTGAATCTGCCGCCGGGAATGACGCTCAAGTTCTCGTCCCTTCGCGGCGAGGCGTCTCCGCCTGATGCGAGCGCTGCGGGTTCCTGGATCTGGACCGTACGGAATATCCCGGGCCGCACGCCCTTCGACGGCGGCGTCTGGGAAGGGGATTATTTCCCGGCAGTGTGCTACAGCTCGGCGGCGAGCTGGCGCGAGGCACTCGCGCCGATCGCCGACAACATATCGAGAAGGGCCGAATCCGTTCCGTTCTCTCTTTCGCGCATGATTCGGGAGAAGATCAAGGATTGCGCGTCCGATGAGGATAAAGTGCTCGCCGTGCACCGTTTCGTGATCGAGAGCGTGCGGGCGGTATCCACCCCGTATTCGCTCCTCGCCGCTCCCGCGCGCGATGCCGCGCACATCTATGACACGGGTTACGCGAGCGCGCTCGACGGGGCGGTTCTGCTCATGGCGATGCTCAAGGATGTCGCCTACGCGCCGAAGCTCGTTCTTGTTTCATCGGGAAGAATGCCGGATGACGATGTGCCATCGCCGGAGCTTTGCACGAGCCTTGCGATCGAGGCCGGCGGGCTTCTGCTCGATCCCTCGGCGCCCTTCGAGCACGATCCGGAGTTTTCGTTGGCTGGCCGAACACGCATCTATCTCGGCTCCGAGCGGCATCTATGGCCGCTTCCCCCGAAGCAGATCGCCGATAGCGGGAGCGAGCTCTCGCTCGCTCTCTCGCCGGGGGCGGAAGGCGCATGGGAGGGGAAAGGGAAGGCGATTCTCACGGGCGCGTTCTCCCCATACTACCTCGTGCGAGCGGGAGAGCACGGGCTCGATGATTTCCTGAAGCAGCGCGTCTCGGGCTTCTTCGGCGGCGCCGAGCTCGGTTCCTGGAACCTGCGGCGGCTCGAGCGCGACAGAGCGGAGATCGATTTCACCTTCACGGTGAAATTGCCCGAGAGAAAGAAGGGCGAGCGCATCTATCTCGCGATGCCGAATCCGTTCGAGTCGCGCCTTTCGGGAATCGAGCGCGTGCGGCCCGAGCGCTCGCGGCTCACGGATGCGATCAGGATCGAGACCTGCGCGCTCTCTCTCACGGGTACGATCGAGCCGCCTGCAGGATGGAAGCTCGTCACGGAGCACTTCACGGTGCATAGGAAATTCGATATCGGAGAGGCGTCAGCCGTGTTCTCGGCGGATCCGGACGGAACACAGTTCTTCAAGAGACGTCTCTCGCTCGCGAGCAATCGTGTCTATCCCGGAGCATTTGATTATTTCAGATCGCTGCTTCAGGTGTACGGCCGGGATCTCGTCGTGCTCGAGAAGGAATAGCGGCGCCGGATTCGTCCGGGTGGAGCGCCGACACAAGAGAATGACGGGCCGAGGGGCCCGTCATTCATTTTGCGCGAGGAGGGGGCCGTCGCGCAACCGTTACGCCGGATTGAGCTCTATCGAGTCGCCGATCCCGGTGTCGCTCTCGCGCAGCGTGTTGGGCGGGAATTCCACGGCGCTCACCGCGCCGCGTGAGGAATCGGCGACGCAATCGGGCGGAAAATTCTTGAACATCGTGACGACCCGCCCGTGACGGTTGAGGAATGCGATGTCGACCGGGTTCTTCATGCCGACCGTGTAGATCGCGCGGCACGGTGCTATCCACAGGGCGCAGTTCCGCGGAATCCCGGATCGATGGAGAAACCTCAGCGTCTCGATGCAGTTCGCGTTCAACGTCATGAGATGCTTCGCGATCATTGTTCCGCGTGTTCTGTTGAGAACCGACATGGCTCTTTTCCCCCTAGATCGAAGTCCCGAACATGAGAACCGCGAGCGTCGCGATGGCGAGCTTGGCGCACCAGGGGAGGACGAGGTCCCGGTGACCGGAGCCTTCACTCCCCGAAGGTTCGCCCGGGCGCTCGTCCGCGCGCGCCGGCATCGAAGAACCGATCTGGTCCATCCGCAGCATCTTCAGCATTTCGATCTCGACAAGGGCGGACTGTTCATCGAAGGCGAGGAGTCGCGTTCCGCACGGACCCGCGGCGTTCGCTGCCCCGACGATGGATGGCGAAGATGCGACTCTGAACATTCTCTGGATGGATAGAAAGGCGGTCGCGATGCAGAAGGCGATCGCGTACTGGACGCCGCCGAGTATTCCGCCGAGCGCGACGGAAACGATCACGTCCTCGCGCGAGACAAATCCGAGAATCGAGAGCGGAAGCGTGAGGAAGAGCGCGACGAAGGCTCCGACGAGCGAATAGACGAAGCCGTCGCCGCCGCCGGCGAGGCCGAGAACGATCGGCGCAATGACGAGAGCGGCCAGCCCGAAAACGATCTGGAATCGCCTGTTCTCCATTCCGTAGAAGGCCGTCGTTATGAAGATCGCTGTGAGGATGCCGTACATTTCGCCGTTCGACCTTTCTTTTGCAGCTCTCGAGCGCAGCAATATACATATTGCGTTCCACGGCCGCCCAAGCGCCGGCGCTCCAAAAATACCCTCATCGCGGCGCGGCAGGGCCAAATGTAATGTATATATTGGCAATAGGTTATCGTGATCGTGCAAAAGAGAAAACCGGACGGTCGCTCCGCAGGAGCGCGCTCTCTCCCTTCAATGGAGATTCGATCTTGGGGAATAATTCCCGATCGAAGCCGCGGATGCGGCCCGGGTGCGATATTTTTCATGGGGGGACGTTTTGTGGGCGGGATGATTCCCCGTCGTGCCGGACAATTTCCCGCGATTTCCCGTTGTTTCCGAAACGCCGCTATCGGGAGGTTCTTGACTTGAGCGCGAGGAAGGCCTCCTCGACGCGTCTCATGTTCTTTTTCCAGAGCCCGCGTTCGTTGATGACGAGGAGATTGATCTCGCGCGCGGCGGTCCTGAACGAGGTGTTCTCGAGCGCTTCGATGACGGCGCCGGCGAGGGATACGGGGTCGTCGCTCCTCACGATGCGGCCGTTCTCTCCGTCCCGTATCCATTCGCGGTTCGCGGGAAGATCGGTCACGACCGGCACCGTTCCGCACGCCATCGCTTCGAGGAGCGAGACGGATGTCGAATCCGATTTCGACGTCGACACGTATACGTCAGCGGCGCGGAGCTCGCGCGCGATTCCTTCGGCATCGAGTCTCCCCTTGAACGTGAAGCAACCCTCGAGAGAGAGCCGTTTCACCTTCTCTTCGAGGCGCGACCGATCGGGGCCGTCGCCGCAGACGACGAAGTGCGCGTCCCGATTCTCCCGGATGAGGGGGGCCGCGTCGACGAGCGTGCCGACATTGTAGATCGGATAGAGGTTGCGCGTGCTGACGACGCGGACGCCTCCGCCCGGCCGTTTTGCGTCCGGCGCGCTCTTCCTCGGGAAGAAAACGCTCTCGTCTATTCCCATGTACGTTTTGAGGATCTTGTCCGGGCTCGTGCCAGCGGAGATCGCGATGCGCGAGAGCTCCTCTGCGTCGGTGAGGACGAGATCCGCCTGCCTCAGCACGGATCGTATCTGGAGCCGGTGAATGGGCGACGAGGGATAATCGACGAA
>JBFYZM010000346.1:0-7225 GCA_041309505.1 Candidatus Krumholzibacteriota bacterium | reverse complement strand
ATCGTCGTGCCGGAGCCCACGACGCTGTCGATGACGAAAATCTTCCCGTTGAATCTCGCGAGCGTCTCGCGAGCGTAATAGAGCCCGAAGCCCCCCACTTCCTTGGTCGTATAGGATCTCTCGAAAACACGCTCCCAATCCTCGCGCGCGATCCCGCATCCGTTGTCCCGGATTTCGATCGTGCAGTAGTTCCCTTCCCACCGGGCCTCGAGAGCGATCTCCGCGTCGGTTCGTCCCTCCGTCGCCCGCGACGAATTGGCGAGAAGCCCTTCGAGTATCTTGTCGAATGCGACCGGCGAGATGAAGACGCCTTCCGCCGCGGACGCGCCGGGCGGCAGCGCGAGAGAGACCTTTTTGTCGCCGTGCTCGTCGCGGAATCGCGCGGCAGCCCTCTCGATCGCTTCCATGACCGGAGTCCGGAACACGGATCGCAGATGTGAGCGGATCTTCGCGAGCGATTCGTCGACGTCCCCGAGAGTCATGGCCGCTTCCGCAATATGTTCTTCCCGGCCGGCGACGGGCTCCTCCGAACCGCCTGTAAGAATTGCCTCCATCTCATGACCCGCGAGCCTGGCCCGCGATATGATCGTGCCCCAGACCTCTTCCGGGACGCCCGCTTTGTGCGCGAGCATCACGATGTGCTTGAGCTCGGGCACGACCGTCTCCATGAATGTCGCATGCAGCTTCGAAAAAAGCTCCTCGCGCGCCGTCGCGCCGGACTGCACCCGATCCCAGTTCTTCAAATGGAGCCGGATACGATCGACGATCTTGAGCGAAGAGCCTCCATGCCCGTACGCCGCCATCGCCGTGAGGAGATCGTTCTGCGCCTCGTCGAAGGTAATATGCTTCTGCCCCCGCCGCCTGAGGTACCTGCGGAGGTGAAATCCGCCCACGCCCGCGAGGAGCGCGGCCACGGCAAGCTTCGCGATCGTCAGGCGCGACGCATGGGCCCGGATCCGGGTCGCGAGGGGCGTACGTACAAGGGTCATGACGTGGATCGAATCGTCCCGAGCGGCGACGATATGATTTCTTCCGTCATACCGGGCAAGCTGCGCATCAAAATCATTAGCGAACATGCGTTCGGCAATCGGGTCGCCCTCTTGATTCCGCACCATGAGTATGCTGTCCTGCCGGCATATGATCTTCGGATTCCCGTCGTTGTTGAGCTCCCATACTCCGAAGATCCGTGGATGCCAAGCTTTCGTATGCGGGGGAACATAAATGACTTTCCTGAGCGTGAGATCATGATTTAGGATAAAGATCGTCCCGTCGGTTCCCAGGACAAGAATCTCCAGAGAAGCCTCGCTGTCGAGGTTTGCCGTACAAATCGACTTCGCACGCATCCCCAGCGACACGGTAGAAAGGACCGCTCCCTCGCAGCTCAGGGCCTCCACCGTCCAAGGAGAATCCTTACCCATACGATGAAAATCTTGTACTCCCAGAGACCGCACGACAAGAATCTCGTTTTGGCCATCGCTATTGATGTCCCCGAACGCTACCTCGCTAATCCCGCCAACACCCCCGACTCGCTCGTGCCACATGGGGTTGCCGTCGCTTGCGTCGAGACAGAAGACAGAGGCAACGCTGTCGGCAATCCCGTTATGCGATAATCCCGTGGCCCCTCCCTGAGTTGAGAGAAGAATCTTCGAACTGTTCCCGCCGGAGTTCAAACATGCCGCTTGCCAGCAGGCGGACATGAACTCGAAGCGCCACAATGCCTGGCCCGTGACCCCATCGTATGCGAGGAGAGCGCGCAGGACTCCCTTCATTTTCCTTGGGGTGATACTTAAGAGAATCTTCGGGTGAGCGCCTTTCTCCGCTCCGAAGCTCCCGAAAAATCCGATCCTTCTCGCGGGTTCATCTTCATACATTGCCGGCAGAAGCAGGGGGCCGATCGTATAGAGGGGCGCCGATGCCCCTTTCCGCGCGAACCAGTCATAGCAGGACACCATCGGGCCCTCAGGCGACGTTGTGAGTACAAAGAAATCAGGATGCCCGTCGCCGTTCGCGTCCGTCACCATGCGAGTGCTGCCCGTGCTATCGTAAACAGATTCCCCCGCAAGAACCATCTTTGTCCCGTGAAGCCGGTACCAGAGAAGCCGGGTCGGCTCGTTGATGAGGAGATCGTCGTTCCCGTCGAGGTCGACGTCGGCGACAAAGAAAGGCATTTTCGGGGTGATTCTTGCCGCGACCACATCTTCGAGTTGAAAGGGGAAAGTGCGAGTGTCGTGCGGCGGCTTCGTGCCGGACCGCGACGTCACGATAAAAACAGCCACAGCCCCGGCCAGAAGAACGAACATGAGGGGAACGATAAGCGAGTGGAACCGGCGCATTTTCATAAGCGCTTTTGCGGGCTGAGGTTTCGAATCAAGAGCAAAGGTGTCTCAACATTCTAAGGCAAAACACTCAGGCTGTCAATGAAGGAGCGCGGGAGCCGGTCGGTTTCCCCGCCGGCCATCGAATCCGGGCGTAAAACGCCCCCGGAAAGCCGACTCTCCGGGGGCGCGATTTCGACGCTCGACTCCGGCGGCGGCCGCCGGGAATCACCACTTCTCGTCGTACTTGGTGAAAAGGTCGTCACCCAGCTTCCAGTATGCGTCGGTGATCCTGGCGCAGAAATCGGAGCTGTATGTGGTTAGAAAATCGACCGCCTTTCGCGGATCTTCCCGGTACAGCTTCAACGCCTCGTCGTCGATGCGCTTCTGCTCGTCAAACGCCTGCCGCCGGAACGGATCGCGCACCGCGTACACATCCTTCCTCATATCCCCCCATCGGTGGGCGGAGATGACGCTCACGCGGTTGAACGCCCACCACGCGCTCTCTTCCGTATAGGCGGGGCGCCCTCCCGGGCCGCCGAGCTTCCACGAGGGCGGAACGTCGGCGATCCCGCAGTAGAGCGGCACATGACACGTCGTCGCGGGATTGTCCCAGGCGAACCAGACGACGCCGCCGATCGGATCGGGCAGCCAATCGCGGGACTGCGTGACCGTGAAGTAAACGCAGTAATAGCGGGCGATCCCGCGCTCCCCCATCTCGCCGAGGGCGCCGTTGATCTTCCAGAGCGGCATCTGATCGTAGTTCATGAACGGATTCGCGTACGGGCTCTTGACGAACTTCCCGTCGCCGTCCTTGACGAGCATGAACTTCGTCATGTCGTACTCGGTGCCCTCGTAGGTGTCCTCGAATATCTTCATGACCTCCTCGACCGAAACCCTCTTCTCGGGCTTGATCGAGAAGGGGAAGTTCTCCTGATTCGCGTCGAGCTTGAGCGAAGGGGCCAAGAGATCGTACACGCGCCACTCGCGCCGCCGCGCCCACATCGATGCGCGATCGCCGTAGGCGTAGCAGAACTCGAACGGCTCGCCGCTCTTCGGATCCCAGAGCCCCATTTCCTCCGCCGCGCTGAACACATTCTTCGACGCCATGAAATTGGCCTTGTCCTTGAGGTCGATCCGGCGGATGCGGGCGCTGTTCGCGTTCACGCTGACATGGTCGTCGGGAACGCGCTGGGCGGCCCAGACCGCGCCGACCTTCCCCTGTCCCGGCCCCACGACCTCGAACATCCAGACCTCTTTCGTATCGGCGATCGTGAGGCATTCGCCTCCGTCGTTGTATCCGTATTTCATGAGAAGCTCGTCCGCGAGCTCGATCGCCTCTCGGGCCGTCGCGCAGCGCTCGGCCATGAGGCGCGTGAGCTCGTAGAGATTGAACATCCCCCTGTCGCTCTTCATGACGTCCTTGCCGCCGAAGGTCGACTCCCCGATCGCGAGCTGGCGATCGTTGATGCACGCGTAGAACCCGTAGACGTATCCGAACGTCTCGCTCACCTGGGGAATCGAGCCCTTGTAGACGAGTCCCGTCGTGTCGCCGTAGCTCGCCATCAGGTCCGTCTTGACGTAGATGCGGTTCATCGCGCCGGGGGCGTGCTTCTCGCGGGGTACGACGTGCAGCCACGTGCGCCCGTCGTGGCTGTCGCACGTGTGCGACGTCATGACCGAGCCGTCGGCCGACGCGAGCCGCCCGACGGTGATCGTCGTGCAGCCGTCGGGGATGCCCTTGGCCTGGCTCGCGGGCCGCGCGATACACAGAACCAGGATCGATACGACGGCGAATAGCAATCGTGATGCGATGATGCGGGATTTCATGGGATGGCTCCTTGTGCTGATATCCTTCTCGCCTGCTTCGTCTCCCTCAAAGCTCGTTCAGCCCTTATAGCATATCCCGGGGACCGGAACAAGACCGGACTCAGGCCCCACGGGACCGGGTGGGCTTTGCGTCATGCTCACGTCGAGGATCATCATGAGGCGGAGGCAAATAAAGAGGGCCGGCCATAACCGGCCGGCCCGGACCGTGCGGGAAATCGAGCGCGACACCCTAACGATAGAGAGTCTTGATCGCACCCCACGTGCTCTGCTCGGCCGAAGTCACATCGCAGAGGATGTGGATGGTGACGCAGCAAACGTCGTGCAATTCGCCGGCTGAGGCGCCGCACAGGAACGCCGGATAGTTCGCCGGCATTGTCCCGCCGCCGCTGCTCCACATGAGGAGCGAATTCGCCGTGCCATAGTCTATGAAGCAATAGTTACAGTCGTTGAATACGCCGCGAAAAGTGATATTGGATGTGGCGCCGATGGGCTGCCAACCGAAATAGCTCACCTTCGTGCCGACGTTGTAGTAGGTGATCTGTCCGCTGAAATCACCAAGGCCGTCTCCCCAATTACCTGCGCCGCTCAACCAGAACGCGCCGCCCATGTAGTTCGTGACGTAATCGATGTAGCCGTTGCCGTTCGCATCGAAATATTGCGACGTCGCAACCGCGCCGGCCGCGTCGATCACCATGCCGCTCAAAGTCCATTGGCCGCCGAGCACGGCGCCGTTCCAGGACATGGCGTTCTGGGTGTTGCCCGGCACGCCGGGCATGACGCCGCTGCAGAACGCCTCGGACGCGCGGCCCCCGATCATGGTCCCGGTGGTCGTCGAGTATGAACCCTGCACCGGTTGATGCGCGCAAACCGCGAATGCCGAATTGGCGACAAGCATCGCAGCCGCAAATACGAAAACCATTCTCGAGAACTTCATTTCGACCTCCCCTTCACATGATGTAAATGAACATTGACGCTTAAGGTCGTTCGAGTCTTTCACGCATCCCCCCTCCGACGAGGCAGTCTTCGTGGACGTGCCGGCTCCTTGCCGTTCGATAGGCCCGAAGATCGGAAAAATGAGGGCCGGCCACAATCCGGCCGGCCCTATCCGTCACAGCACCGCCAGATATCTACTGCCGGTAAAGGGACTTGATTGATCCCCATGTGCTCTGATCCGTGGAAACCGGAGTGCAGTATACCTTCATAATGATACAGCATACATCATAGAGCTCTCCGGCGGTTGCGCTGCAAAGAAACGGCGGATAGTCCGCGGGCATCGCCGTCGGGTAGCCGGTCTGCCAGATAAGCATCGCGTTATCTATCGAATACTGGATCGCGCAGCCCGCACAGTCATTGAAAGAACCCGACATAAGGATGTTCGACGTGACGCCGACAGGCGACCAGCCGTAATAGGTCACGCGCGCTCCCACGTTGAAATAGGTGACGGCGCCCGAGTAATCGGTCGAGCCGTCTCCCCAAGCGCCGGTGCTTGACAGCCAGAAAGAGCCGCCGGCGTAGTTCGTGGTGTAATCGATCCACCCGTTGCCGTATGCGTCAAAGTAGCGAGCGGTTTCGACGGCTCCCGAGCTCGCCATGCCATATATTTTCCACTGAGCGCCGAGATTCGCGCCGTCCCACGACATGGCGTTCTCGGTGTTTCCGGGCCGGCCAGGACCTTCACCGCTGCACCAAGCCTCCGACGAGCGACCGCTGAGTATGGTCCCCGCAGAGGTCGCATATATGCCATCCTTCGGCTTGGTCGTACACTCGCCGAATGCAGCTGATGCGAGCAGAATCAGCATCGAACACACCGATAACACGCGCAAAAACCTCATTTAGTCCCCTCCTTGCTTAACTACTGCTTCCCCTAGGCTCTTCAGGATCAGTTCAATGGGTAGTATACCCTATAATCCACTCATTTGTCAATTGAAAAAAATAATGACTTAAAAGGAATTGCAATTCATTGCTCTAGTTATAATTACCTATAAAAGAGAGTCTCGGAAGAACGGGCTTTACGTCATGCTCACGTCGAGGATCATCATGAGCAGGAAACCGACGATCGTGCCGAGAGAGGCGATGTCGGAGTTGCCCCCCGTCTGGGATTCGGGGATGACCTCCTCGACGACGACGTAGATCATGGCGCCCGCGGCGAAACCGAGGGCGTAGGGCAGAAGGGCCTGCGAGGACGCCACCGTGAGCACCCCTATGATGGCGGCGACGGGCTCGACGGCTCCGGAAAGCTGGCCGTACCAGAAACATTTGAGACGCGACATCCCCTCGCGCCTCAGCGGAAAGGAAACGGCGAGGCCCTCCGGAAAATTCTGGATACCGATCCCCACGGCGAGCGCCGCGGCGCCCGCGAGCGAACCGTATCCGAGCCCCGATGCCGCCGCGCCGAACACGACGCCCACCGCGAGCCCCTCGGGTATGTTGTGCAGGGTGATCGCGAGCACGAGAAGCGTGCTCCGGCGCCACGTCGTGCGCGCGCCTTCCGCCTTCTCGGGCGCGAGCCCCGGATGGAGATGCGGCAAGACGAGATCGATGACGCGCAGGACGACGGCGCCGAGGGCGAAGCCGACCGACGCGGGAAGCCAGCACGGAAAGCTCCGGTTCTCGCACATGCTCACGGCGGGCGCGAGAAGCGACCAGAAGCTCGCCGAGATCATGACTCCCGCGGCGAAGCCGAGCATCATGTCGAGGATCTTCTGGCTGAATTTCTTGAAGGCGAATACGGTGGCGGCGCCGAGTGCGGTCATCCCCCATGTGAAGAGCGTGGCGAAAAGCGTCTGGACAACCGGATCGAATTTCTGGAGAAAATCAATCATCGGCGGCGGCGCCTCCGATTCTCATCATCTCCGCGGCGAGCGCGGCGCGGTCGACCTCCCGTCCGACGAGCGGCCCCTTCGCGAGCACGCTCTCCAGGCTCTCGAACGGCGGGCGGACGTTTTCATATAGTACGCCGATCGGGATCGTATCCCCCCATTCGACCGCGGCCTTCATCGCCGCGGACCAGTCGGTTGGATCGTAATCGGCGCCCAACTCGCGGCAGCGTTTCTTGTACCAGGCGAAGGTGTTCACCTTGT
>JBFYZM010000345.1:0-2859 GCA_041309505.1 Candidatus Krumholzibacteriota bacterium | reverse complement strand
CGAGCCGGCGGCGGAGGTTCCCCGTCAGGCGAGCGCAGCGTCCGGGAGCGTGACGCGCCCGGTGCCCGCGGAGCCCGTGCCGCAGCCGCGCGCAGCGGTTATCGAAAAGGAGGCCGCCCCGGCGCCGGCCGGCGCCTTCGCGCGTCTCGATACCTCGGCGGAGCCGGTCGTGCGCACGGCCGAGGAGGATGCGATCCTTCGCGATCTCGGCGGGAAAGAGGCCTGGGAGCGCTTCCTCTCGCAGATACGGGAGACCAAGCTCACCCTCGGTATCTGGCTCATGTCCGCCCGGGTCGAAAGATTCTCTGAAAACATTCTCAGCCTGTCTTTCAGTCCCCAGAACCGCTTCGCCCGGGAAATGGTGCTCGAGGAGAAGAACAGGCGCTTCATCGAATTTCACGCCGAGAAATTTTTCGGCAGGAAGGTAGTCATTCAGGCGTCGGAGCATTTCGAATCGGGCGCGGAGGGGCAGAAGAGCGCCGCCGAGGCGCAGAAGTCGCGGGAGCCGAAGGCGCAGGCGCCGAAGAAGCCGCGCGCAGCCGATCCGGCGCTCGATGCCATCGCGGGGGACGCCCCCGTCATCAAGCGCCTGATCGACGAGTTCGACGCGGAACTCTTCAAAGAAAAGACCTGAAACTGGAGGCATTGGGGAATGAAGGACATGGGAAAGCTTCTCAAGCAGGCGCAGCAGATGCAGGAGCGACTGGCTGAAATGCAGGCACGCCTTGCCGAGAAAACGGTCGAGGCGAGCTCCGGCGGGGGCATGGTGAAGGCGGTCATGAACGGCAAGCACGAGGTCGTTTCGCTCAAAATCGACCCCGAAGTCGTGAATCCCGCGGATGTGGAGATGCTCGAGGACCTCATCGTCGCCGCCCTCAGCGAGGCGCGCACCCGCATAGACGATATGATACGCAACGAGATGAGCTCGCTCACCGGGGGCCTCCCCATTCCCGGGCTTTTCTGATCCCCCCGGCGGCCTGGCGTCTTTTTCCCCAATCCGGTAACTTTTTTATCTGTGTCCATTTACAGGCAAGGTTTTTGCTAAAAAAGGAGATGCGGGAATGATTTACGGCCTACCGCTCCTTCAGGCGCTTATCGACCATTTCAAGAAGCTGCCGGGAGTGGGCGAAAAAACGGCGCGGAGACTCGCTTTTGCGGTGCTCGACATGGATGCGGGGGAGGTGCAGCAATTTGCCGAAACACTCGTGCAGGTTAAGCAGAAAATCGGATATTGCACGAAATGCGGAAATCTCGCGGAAACCGAGCTCTGCGGCATCTGCACCGACGACCGGCGCACCGGCGCCCTCCTATGCGTCGTTGAACGGCCGGCCGACCTTCTTGTACTCGAAAGCTCCGGCCAATATCGGGGCCGCTATCACGTACTGCACGGGGTCCTTTCACCCCTTGATGGCGTGGGACCGGAAGATCTGAACCTCGAGCGGCTCGAGCGCCGGGTGCAGGAGGAAGGCATTCAGGAGGTAATCGTCGCGACGAACCCGAGCATCGAGGGTGATACGACGTCGCTTTATATTGCGAATATTCTGAGGAAGTACGGCGTTAAAGTGACGCGACCGGCGCGAGGCCTCCCGATCGGGGGCACCCTCGAGTTCGCCGACCGCGGAACGATCACCAAGGCCCTGGAGGGGCGAGAGCGGATCTGACCGGGGTCTTAAAAAAAGGCGAGAGCTCACATGGTCAGAACAAACTTCAAGGTATTCGAAGAGGATTACTGGGCGATCAACACGATCCTCCAGGAGCTCCTCAAGAACTCGAACTCCTCGAGCGTGCTCCTCCTCGACAAGACGGGGCAGCTCATATCGAGTCTCGGGGCCCCGCCGCAGTTCGACATGCACAGCTTCGCTTCGCTCTGCGCGGCCGATTTCGAGGCGAACGCGCAGCTCGCCGTGCTCATCGGCGAGAAGGATTTCTCGACGCTCTATCATCAGGGATCGAACGAGAGCATGTATCTGGCCCGCGTCGAGCAGAACATCATCCTCGTCATTCTCTTCGACAAGCGCACCACGCTCGGGCTCGTTCGTCTGCGCGCGAAGAAGGCGCTCGACAACCTCGAGACGGTCATCCGCCGCCTGTACGGGAAGCTCGAGTACGAGAACGAGGAGAACTCCGAGTTCAACGAGGAGTTCGTGCAGCAGGCCGAAGTGGAAATCGACAGTCTGTTCACCGATTAACGGAGGCTTCCGTTGTCTCTGATCAATTATTCGTCCCGCGAGATCAACGTCAAGATCGTTTATTACGGTCCCGGACTGTGCGGAAAGACGACGAATATTCAATACATCTACGACAAGGTGACGCCCGAGACGAAGGGCAAGCTCATCACGCTCGCCACCGAGATGGACCGCACGCTGTTCTTCGACTTCCTCCCGCTCGAGCTCGGCAAGGTGAAGGGCTTCAGGACGCGCTTCCATCTCTACACGGTGCCCGGCCAGATCTACTACGACGCGAGCAGGAAGCTCATTCTGCGCGGCGTGGACGGGATCATCTTTGTGGCGGATTCCCAGCGGAGCCGCTACGACGCGAACATCGAGAGCCTGTACAACCTGCACGAGAATCTCGGCGAGTACCAGCTCAAGCTCGACGAAATCCCCTATGCGATCCAGTACAACAAGCGCGACCTTCCCGACGTCATCTCCGTCAAGGACCTCGAGGAAGAGCTCAACCCGAAGCACTTTCCCGCGTTCGAGGCCGTCGCGGTGAAGGGCACGGGGGTCTTCGACACGCTCAAGGCGATCGCGAAGTCGGTGCTGAGGAACCTCTCCTAGAATCGCAGCTCACCCCAATCAGAAACGCCGGCGCTGACACTCCCGCTCCGAACTCAGTCGCAGAGCCTCCAATGAGTTC
>JBFYZM010000344.1:0-3660 GCA_041309505.1 Candidatus Krumholzibacteriota bacterium | reverse complement strand
AGAAGCCGGAGAAAAGCAAAGAGGACTACCAGAAAGCGGTCATGTAGAGCGTGAAGCGCACGCACGCGAATATCGATGTCACGCGCAAGACCCTCCGGCGCAAGCAAGTCGCGGAAGAAGTCGCCGTCGTCGAGGAGGCGAACCTCATTCGTCTTCCCGAGTTCTCGACGGTCGCCGAGATGGCCGAGCAGCTCAAGGTCGATCCGTCCGAGGTCATCCAGAAATGCCTCGGGCTCGGGCTCATGGTCACGATCAACCAGCGGCTGAACCCCGACACGATCGTCATGATCGCCGACGACTACGGCTTCAAGGTCGAGTTCGCCGAGAGCTACGGCCACGAGATACTCCGCGAAAAGCGCAAGGGGAAGCCGGAGCGCCTGCAGGGCCGGCCTCCCGTCGTGACGATCATGGGGCACGTCGATCACGGCAAGACGTCCCTCCTCGACGCCATCCGCAAGAGCCACGTCATCGCGGGCGAAAAGGGGGGCATCACCCAGCACATCGGCGCGTACGAGGTTGAAACGGGCCGCGGCCTGATCACCTTCCTCGATACCCCCGGCCACGAAGCCTTCACCGCGATGCGCGCCCGCGGCGCGCAGGTCACCGATATCGTCATCCTCGTCGTCGCGGCCGACGACGGCATCATGCCGCAGACGATCGAGGCGATCAACCACGCCCGCGCGGCGGACGTGCCGATGATCATCGCGATCAACAAGGTCGACCTCCCGAACGCGAACGTCGAGCGTGTGAAGCGGGAGCTCCTCAAACAGAATATCGTTCTCGAGGAATACGGCGGAAACGTCATGGGCGTCGAAATCGTGGCGAAAACGGGCCTCAAGGTCGACCGTCTCCTCGAGATGATCCTGTTCCAGGCCGAAATGCTGGATCTCAAGGCGGACTCCGAAGCGCCCGTCCGCGGTGTCGTGCTCGAGGCGCGCAAGGAGGAAGGCCGCGGGACCATTTGCACGGTGCTCATCCAGCAGGGGACCCTCAGAGTCGGCGACGTGTTCATCGCGGGGAACTACTACGGCCACGTGCGCGCGCTTCTCAACGAGCGCGACAAGAAGATCGACGAGGCTCCCCCCTCGACCCCCGTCGTCGTGCTCGGCGCCACGGGCGTTCCGAACGCCGGCGAGAATTTCGTTCAGGTCGAGGACGACCGGACCGCGCGGGAGATCTCCTTCAAGCGGCAGCAGTACCAGCGGGAGAAGGACCGCCGCATCGTCGAGCGCATCACGCTGGACGATCTCTACAAGCAGATCAAGGAGGGGGTGGTCAAGGATCTCAACCTCGTCATCAAGGCCGATATGGACGGTTCCATCGGCGCGCTCATCGACAGCCTTTCCTCCATTCAGAGCGACGAGGTGAAGATCAAGATCATCCACAAGGGCGTCGGACAGATCAACGAGAGCGACGTGCTGCTCGCCTCCGCGTCGAACGCCGTCGTCATCGGCTTCCACGTGAACGCGGCGCCGAAGGCGGCCCATATCGCGAAATTCGAAAAAGTCGACGTTCGATTCTACGACATCATCTACCAGGCCATCGACGACATCAAGGCGGCGATGTCGGGCCTCCTCGAGCCGACCATCACGGAACGGGACACGGGAAAGGCGGAGGTCCGGCAGGTGTTCAAGGTATCGAAGGTCGGCTCCATCGCCGGCTGCCACGTCCTGTCGGGAACGATCGTCCGCAACGGGAAGGTGCGGGTCAGGCGAGGCGCGGACATTCTCCACGTCGGGGCCATCCTTTCCCTGAAGCGTTTCAAGGACGACGCCAAGGAAGTGCAGGCGGGATTCGATTGCGGCATCGGCGTGACCGGCTTCAATAATTTCGAGGAAGGGGATATACTCGAGGCTTTCGTGGAAGATGTGCAGAGCAAGTCGATCAAGTAGGCATGAGGAGGGCCGCCTCCCGTGATCGTCGCGAGCCTCAGGATACAGTTTCTCCTGCCCGGGTGCGCCTCTCTCAAGCAGAAGCGATTTGTTCTCAACAGCGTCAAGGCGAAACTCCGCAACCGGTTCAACGTGAGCGTGTGCGAAAATGATTTCCAGGATAAATGGCAGCGGAGCGAGCTCGCCGTCGCCGCCGTCGCGACGGATAAGCGGGGCGCGGAGACGATCGCGCGGCAGGTCGTCGACTTTCTGGAGCTCGAGAAACGGATCGTGCTCTGCGATTGCGAGCGGGAGTTTTACTGAGCGCCCGGGGGCGCGTCAGGAGGCGGTATGAGCGAAAAGCACAAGGCGCGGATCGAGGAAGAGATCATGGCGCTCATCGCGGAGCTCCTCCTCAGGAGGGTCAAGGATCCCCGCGTCGCGAACGTCTCGATCACGCACGTCGAGGCGGCGAAGGACTATTCGTCGGCGAAGATCCTCTACAACATCGTCGGCGGATCGAACGATCCGGCGGCGGTTCAGCAGGGGCTCGCGAGCTGCTCGGGCTATCTCCGGGGACAGATCGGCAAGCGCCTGCGGCTCCGCGTCATCCCCGAGCTCATTTTCCGGTACGACGTCTCGCTCGACCGGGCGATGAAGATCGACGAGCTCATCGACAAGATTCATCGCGAGGACGAGGAGCGCGGGGAGAGCGGCGGCGGAGAGGGATCAGAGGATGCGTGAGGAGCGTTTCACGAAGGAATTCGCCGAAATCGCCGCGCTCATCGAGCCGCGCCGGCGGTTTCTCCTGTTCGGTCATATCGATCCGGACGGCGACTGCATCGGCTCGATGCTCGCGCTCGCGGCGTTCCTCAAGGGGCGGGGCAAAGAGGTCGCCTGTTTCACCCCGGGCGACATGGCCGGGATCTACCTCGATCTTCCGCTCGTGAAGCTCTTCGTGCGGGAGGAGGATCTCCCTTCGTTCAAGCCCGACATGGTGTTCGCGCTCGATTCGCCGACCACCGCCCGGACCGCGGACCTCGTGATGCACGGAAACGGCGTGCCGGTTGTCAATATCGATCACCATCCGACGAACGAGCGATACGGCGACATCAACGTCGTCGACGAGCGCGCGAGCGCCGCGGCGATTCTCGTGTACCGGTTCCTCGCCGCGATCGCCCCGGAGAGCATCACGCCGGAAATGGCCGATTACCTCTACCTCGGCGTCCTCATGGATACCGGAGGCTTCAGGTTCCGGAACACGAACGCGGAAGCGCTCGCCACGGCGGCGCGCTTCGTCGAGCTCGGGGCGCGGGCGCACGAGCTCGCCCATGATTTCATCTACGTGAAGAAGCTCGGCACGCTGAAGCTCCTCGCGCGCGCCCTCGACGATCTCGAGGTGCACGGCGGCGGGCGCATCGCCGTCATGCGCATCTCGCGCGCGATGCTCGCGGCCGCCGGGGCGGCGATGAGCGATACGGAGGGATTCGTCGATTACGCCGCCTCCATCGACGACGTCGAGCTCGCCGCGCTGTTCCGGGAGGTCGGGGAGAACGAGATCCGCGTGAGCCTTCGCTCGCGCAACGACTACGACGTCGCCTCCCTCGCCGAAAAATTCGGGGGCGGAGGGCATCGCAACGCCGCGGGCCTCACGATCCATGAAGATCTCGCGACGGCCGCGGCGCTCATCGTACACGCGCTCGGCGGGATGCTGGGAACGGGAAACGACTCGAAGGAGCCGTCATGACGGAAGCCGGCGCGCGCGCGAAGCTCAACAACAGGGTTATCC
>JBFYZM010000343.1:0-11801 GCA_041309505.1 Candidatus Krumholzibacteriota bacterium | reverse complement strand
GGACGGACCCGATGATGTCTCCGGCTATTGCACCCAGCATGGCACAATCCTATCCGCTCAATGCATCGCGCCAAAGCGGCGGATTGTTTGGCGCGATGGCAGTCGATACATGAGCAAAAGGCGTTTTCGCGACATTTTGTCGCGAAAACTGTCGCGAGACACTCTCCGGCGCTCTTTCAAGCTGCCGCTCGCGACACTCCGTCGCGAGAGTTGTCGCGCTCAAGGCCGCCGAACCTCATAGTGAGTGGAAGCGCTTGCTCCGACCTTTCGCAAGAGCCCCAACTGCACAAATCGCTTCAAATGACGTTGCGCCTTGCGGGTATCTACCCGCATGTGCGCCTCGTATTGCGCTCTGGTACAGGTTTTCTTGGTAGCAAGGAACTTCCATCCTCGCCTTTCCCCCTCATTCATCGAATCGAGAACATGCTCCGGATATTCATGCAAGGCGCCCTGCGCGGAGCGATACAACGTGAGGACAAGATATGGGGCGTCCCATGCATATCTCGGCAGCGGCAATCCAAGCTCATTTGCGCGTTTCCGCAATGAGCTGAGGCCCAGACCCTGTTCTTCCGCCATGCCCATGCGCGCGAAAACAAAGTGCAGCTCGGGATTGCGACTCAGCATGGGTGCGGTGAAGGACTGCATTTGCTCGAGGGTGATTGGCGGCGGCGGCATGCATCTTGTCGCGGCGAAAGATATTTGGGAGTTTATCCCTCAGCCATTTCTCGAGGAGATCGGGAATCATGACCGCGGGTTCATCGAACTCCTTCCGCTCCTGCTCGCCGTTCGGGTAGTGAATCGCCCCGAGGAGCCCCGCTTGGCGCATGGCTCTACGCGGTTCTTTCCCGAACAGCAGAATCCCGAAGCCGGTCGGGACATAGCTGCCCCGTTCCAGCTTTAAAAGCCCTTGCTGCAGGAGCCGCCGGTTGAATTCATCCGAGCCAATGGATTCCGCAATCCCGGCCCGTTTGCGGTATACCCCAAGAGCCTCATCCGAGAAGTCTTTCAGAATGGCCTCGGGAAAACGGTTTTCAAGCGGAGAAAGCACGATCCTAGCTACCCCCCGCTTCGGGGAGGCGGCGCGATCCAGGGCCTGTGCCAGGAAGTCCTTGTTCTCTTTCTCAATGACATCCTGCAGGTCGCGGTCGAACATATGCACCTTGATGCCATTCTGCTCCAGATGCGCTATGCCCTTCCGGGCGACCTTGGGATCGGGGTCCTGGATGCCGATCCAGACTTCTTTGATTCGAGCGAGGCGAATTCGCTCGGCGCAGTCCACTTTCGGATCACGACGCGCGCCCGGAGCGCACGGCTCAAGCGTCGTGTAAAGGATAGCCCCATCCAGTTTGTTACCCCGGTTCTTCCGCTCAAGTAGCGTGAACTCCGCGTGGTCCCCATGCCGCAACTCGCCCCGGCATGCGGTTTCAACGGTGCCGTCCGGTTTCACCAGCACCGCCCCTACTCTTGGGCTGGCCTTACCGTCTTCCCGCGGCTCCGGAATGGACCGGCGCATGATCTCTATGGCCATTTCCATGAGCTTGCGAGGAGCGCGTCCCGCCTTATCCGACATTGGTTGCCTCCTTGTTCCCCACCTCATCCAGCCTCCACCTCAGCTACCATCCGTCGTTGCACGTCGCAGCGAGCAGCATCTTACTTCATATCAACGTATTGCTCAAGCCCGATTTCCTGCGCCGATTTCTTGTGCTGAAGATCAGAGAATCGCGAGCGAGGGCGCGTTTCCGGGATCCACCGATCCATCAAGAGGTCGACAGTTTTGCCGAATTGTCAGAGAGATGTCATTCTCATAGTCCGCGCGCGGCGCGGCATGTCCGCCGAGCTTCTTATCAGGCACCAAAGGACGAGCGCCCACCAGGCCCATGCCGATTCTAACGGGGAGCGCCGGCCGCGCGTTTCACGATCTTGCTCAATTCGCGCAGCCAGAGCACCGAGCTCGCCACCGCCGCGCAGCGCAGCCAGTCGCCGGGACTCAAGCTCACGGTCGAGAATGCCTGCTGAAGAAACGGCACGTAGATCACGGCCGCCTGCAGCAGGAGCGCCAGGAGAACTGATCCCCACAGCCACTTGTTCGAGAACAACCCGACGAACGCGCTCCGCTCATCGGAGCGCGCGTTGAAAACGGTGAAGAGCGAAAAGAACACCAGCGTGGTGAATGCCATCGTCTGCGCGTAGCGCATGGTGCCCGAGCCTTCGATCAGGCCGCCGGGCAGGGCCGCATCGAATGCGAAGAGCGTACCCGCCGCTATCACCGCGCCGACGAAGAAGATGCCCGCCCACATACCGCGGGTGATCACCCTCTCTCCCCGCGGCCGCGGCGGCTCGCGCATCAACCCCGCGTCGCCCGGATCGACGCCGAGCGCGAGCGCCGGCGCCCCGTCCGTCACGAGGTTGATCCACAGGATCTGCGTCGCGAGCAGCGGCAGCATGAGGCCGCCCTCTCCCTTCCCCATGCCGATCACATCAGCCAGCAGCACGCCGAGAAACATCGTCAACACTTCGCCGATGTTCGACGAAAGAAGGTAGCGCAGGAACTTCCGGATGTTCGAGAAGATCATGCGCCCCTCTTCGACCGCCGCCACGATGGTCGCGAAGTTGTCGTCCGCCAGCACGATGTCGGCCGCTTCCTTGGAGACGTCCGTTCCGGTGATGCCCATCGCCACGCCGATATCGGCGGTCTTCAGAGCCGGCGCGTCGTTGACGCCGTCCCCCGTCATGGCCACCGTCGCTCCGTTGCGCTGCAGCGCTTGCACGATACGCAGCTTGTGCTCGGGGTTGACGCGCGCATACACGGAGATTTCCGCGACCGTTCGATCGAGAGCGTCGTCCGACAGCTTCTCGATATCCGCTCCGGTAACGGCGCGCCCCTCGGAGACGACACCGAGCTCTTCGGCGATGACGCCGGCGGTTTTCGGGTGATCCCCCGTGATGATCATCGGCCGAATGCCCGCGCCTATGGCGCGCGCCACCGCGTCGGCTACCTCCTCGCGCGGCGGGTCGATCATGCCGATGAGACCCAGGAAGACGAGCTCCCGCTCGACGCGCTCGTCGGCCTCCGCGTGCTCGAGCGCGTCCCGTGGCAGCAGGCGCAGGGCGACCCCGAGCGTTCGCAGCGCCGCGCCGGCGAGCTCTTCGTTGGCCTCCAGGATCTCCGCGCGGCGTTCCTCCGTCAGCGGTCTCTCCTCTTCTCCCACCAGCTCCTTCGAGCAGCGCGCGAGCAATATGTCCGGCGCGCCTTTGGTAAAGACGACCAGGTGCTCCTCGCGCTCCGTGTCGCTATGGATCGTGCTCATCAGCTTGCGCTCGGAGGAAAACGGCACTTCGCCCACGCGCTCCAATCGCGCATCCAGCGCATCGGACTCCAGTCCGGCTTTGCGCGCCGCCACGATCAGCGAGCCTTCGGTCGGATCTCCCCGCACGATCCACTGCCCGTCGCGCTCCTGCAAAACGGCGTTGTTGGCGCGGTCCGCGGCGACGAGCGCGCGTCTCAGCTCGATGCCGAGCGGGCCGTCGACGGCGCCTCCCCCTTCACGCCGCACTTCGCCTTCGGGCTCGTATCCCGTGCCTTCGATGCTCACACGCCCGCTCGCGGTGACGACCGCGCGCACCGTCATCTCGTTCTTCGTGAGCGTGCCCGTTTTGTCGGAGGCGATGACGCTCGCCGAGCCGAGCGTCTCGACCGCCGGGAGATTGCGCACGATGGCGTTTTTCCGCGCCATGCGCTGAACGCCGAGCGAGAGCACGGCCGTCACCACCGCCGGCAGGCCCTCCGGCACCGCGGCGACCGCGAGCGCCACGCCCAGGATGAGGACGTCGAACACGGCCGCGAAACCGCTCACGTCCTCGACGAGGATGATCGTCGCGATCATCACGATCGCGATCGCGACGACGATGGCGCCGAGCAGCTTGCCGACGCGGGCGAGCTCCTTCTGCAGCGGCGTCGCCGTGTTCGGAGCTTTCTCCAGCATGCCGGCGATGAGCCCCAACTGGGTCTGCATCCCCGTCGCGACGATGACCGCGCGCCCGTGTCCGTACGTGGCCGCCGTGCCGCTGAAGATCATGTTGTGGCGGTCGCCGAGACCGGCCTCTTCCGGAATGGGAATCGTATCCTTCGACACCGGCAGGCTCTCGCCCGTCAGCGCCGCCTCCGCCGTCTGCAGCGCCGTTTCCTGAATCAGTCTCGCGTCGGCGGGGATGGTATCGCCTTCCTCGACGAGGATGACGTCGCCGGGCACGACCTCGGACGCCGGAACGCTCCGCCGCTCGCCGCCGCGGATGACCTTGGCGCTCGCCGCCGACATCCCGCGCAGCTTCTCCACCGCCTTCTCGGCCCGCGACTGCTGAATGTAGCCCATGATCGCGTTGAACAGAACGACGGCGAAGATCGCCATCGCTTCGTAGGGGAGCGCGGACTGGCGCTCGTAGAGCCACAGCCCCGCCGAAATCAACGTGGCGACGAGCAGCAGGATGACGAGAACGTCATGGAATTGGGCGAGGAACTTCCTCCAGCGGGGATCGGGCTTTTCCGCCGTGAGCTCGTTCCTGCCGTGGATTGCGATCCGCGCCTGCGCCTCTTCCTCGCTCAAGCCCTTCCCGGCATCCGTGCCGAGCGCGGCCAGCACGTCATCGACCGGCCGCCGGTAGGCGGGTATCTGATCTTGCCGAACGGTCTCGGAGCTCATCCGCTTGTATCCTTTGCTAAAATACGCTAATCCCCGGGCGCGCCGATTCTCATTCATTATGCGTGGATTTCTCGAGGCCCGTCAAGCTTCCTGGAGCGTGAATATCGCGTCCACCGTCGTCCCGAACGCCTTTGCGATCTTGAACGCGAGCAGCAGCGACGGCACGTAGCGCTCCTGCTCGAGCACGATGATCGTCTGACGAGTGCATCCCGCGCGGTCGGCCAGCTCCTGCTGCGTCATCTCGCCGTGCTCGAAGCGCAGACGGCGGATGCTGTTTCGAATGGTCGCCTTGGGCATGGCTAGCTCCTCCGGTAGCCGACCAGGACGCCCGCGAGCTGGGCGAGGACGCTCACCATCACGCATGACCAGAAGATCAGATAGAGAAAAGCCGAGTGAATCATGTGCGTGCTCTGGTGCGTCTCGACGAGCCCGATCATCCAGGCCGCGAGCGTGACGAGCATCGCGGGCCCCTGCCCGGCGGGGGCGGCGACGAGTATGGCGCGATCGCGCTCGTCGAGCGCGCCGCCGTCCCGGGCCATCCATCTCCAGACGCGGCTCATGTAGAGTGCGAATACGATCAGCGCGGCCATGAGGAGCCCGGTGGCCGTGAGCCGCACGGCGTCCTTCTCCCACCAGGCCTCGACTCCGCTGTATACGACGACCGCCGCGGCGGCGAGCGTCAGGAGCAGGACCGCGATGAGCGTCCGCCACGCGAGGCGCTGGAGCGCGGTCACCGGCATGCTCTCGCCCGGCGGGAGCGCGATCGGCGGGAGCCGCCGCTGGGCCCACCGCACGGGGAAATAGAAAGCGCCGAATGCGAACACGAACGCGGCGATGATCCAGAGTATGAGCGCCATATCGACCTCCTTGATTTGGACCATAATTCGATCACATACCAAATGTAAGAATCTTCTTACATTTTGTCAAGCATTTCTTTCTTAGTTATTTTGGAAAATGAGCGGAGCTGTGGGGGACCGACCAAGAGGCGTCAGCGGCTTCGATACACGTCGCGTCTGTGCCCGACTCTCACGACGACCACGAGCAGCACGTCGTCCCTGATCTCGTAGACGATGCGGTAAATGCCGCGGCGAACTCGGTACCGCTCCAGACCCGAGAGCTTCTCGCAGCCGGGAGCGCGAGGGTCCTCCGACAGCGCTTTGAAGCATTTCAATATTCGGGCGATATCCCTGGTCGAAATGCCGCGGAGATCCCTGGCGACGGATTTCTTGAAGACCAGTCTATATCTTCCCATGGGCCTTCAGGTCCTTCAGCAACGCCTCGTACGTCACGGTCGGTTCCTTCGCGCGCTCGGCGAACGCGGAGAGGTCCTCCTCGTCCTCGCGAAGCGCCATCTGGACCGCGTCATTGACGAGATCGGACACGCTCCGCTGCGTGTCGGCGGCTTTTATTCGAAGGGCGCGGTGAAGCCCCGGTTTGAAGTAGATGGTGGAACGTTTGGCTGTTTCACTCATGGAAATCACCTCCACGAGCAAGCATAGCATCATAGCGTTATGACGTCAAGACGTTATAACGTCTTTCATGCGCGCCCGCGCTAGTGCGAGCCGAATTCCTTCTCGCCTACGTTTCGGACGAGGATAACACGTTCGACGACGGAATTGATCTTGTTCGGCGGCATGGGCAGAGTCGTCTCGCTCACGACGAGCTCGTTCAGGGTGGCCTTCTGCACCCAGTTCGACGCGAGGTCCTTGTAGATATCTCCGCGATAATGAGAGCTTCCCACGGCCTGAATCTCCATGTTCGGCATCGGCCGCATGATCATCTTGAACGAGCTCTCGCCCGAATCGTACTCCAGAAGTGCGCACGTCCGGCCGTTCACCATGCCGAGCCCCTTGAATTCCAGCGTTATCTCGCCGTTTCTGAAATACGAGCCTTCGGCGGTATTGCTTCCCAGATTCACCGGAGGCTCGGAGAACGACGCCGCATGAATTATCTTCTGACCGATCTTCTTCAGATCCTGAATGCCTTTCCCATTTCCCGCGCTTACCGCAAACACGTCGCAGAACGAATGAAAATCGATGAAGGCGTTATAGACGTGATAGGCCTTGTCGGGCGAGAGGACGGCGCCGGCGCTATTCGTGAGATTCTCGAACTTGGCGTGATCGATTCCAAACACCTGGCCCTTCTCGTCCATCCCGGCCTTGTTCAACACGTACGTCCAGTTCTCGAGCGCGGGAATTTCCGTCTCCGGCCCGTCTCCCTGCTGCAGGGTGAAACGCGCGCAGGTATATTCGTCGCCTTGTCTCCCGCCGACTCCGGCGGGAACGCATTTGAGGCGAAGCCGGAAGATATCGGTGCCGACGCGCTTTCCGTCGAGCGCATAGGTGATGAGCCGTGATTCCATCAGGAAATACTGCGTCTCCTGCGAGCGCTCGCCGGCCAGGTCGAATTCCCTGTCCAGCAGCGAATCGCCGGGCGGCGGGGATCCGGATTCGGCCGCGGCCGCAAGAAGCCCCAGGCAAGCGCAGACGAAAATCGCAAATCTTATCGCCCGATCTCTCATGCAGAAAACCTCCTCAGCGCCTGTGCGCGCCCCGGACAATCTTCCATTTCTCCCCCTCAAGGCATGCTGATACGGAACGTCTCGCCCTCGGTGCCCACGTCGGCTCCCTGCAGCACGATGCGCACCCCTTCGGCTTCGAGGGTCAATCTGCCGTCGCTGCGATCGATCCGCGGCGCGCCCCTCCCGAGCAGATCCTCGCGAGCTGATCGCTGCCGCTCCGACAGCGCCGCGATGCCGCTTGCGGCTCCATCTTCGAAACGCGCCGCCTCGGCAGCGGAGAATGCAGCCGGCTGTACGTTCATGCGCGCGACGGCTGCTTCGAGAAGGTCAGTGGTGGTCAGTTCGATCTCGCCATCGATACGGGCCTTCCAGTCGGGCTGGAACCGGTCCAGCAAAAAGCATATCGCCGCGCCCGTGTCGTAGAAGCGCCACCGGATCTGGTCGGGTTGCCGCTCGACGCGCAGGCGCTCCGCGGTCGGCTTTCCATTCTGGCCGACCGCCATTCTGGCGACGTAGTTGGCCGTCCCCTCCATCATCTCGAGTCCCGTTTCGAACGCTCGGTCGTCGTCGGATAGCTGGGGCAGCCGCTCGCGGCGGATCCGGATCGCCGCAGCGGCCCACCCGGCCGCCTCCTGCGCGTCCTCCGCCTCGAGCGCCCGTGCGAGCGCCTCGTCTTCCGTCAGGATGCTCTGGAGATTTCGGCTGTCCTTAACCGGGTAAGCGTAGCGCGCCATCTCATTCGGACGGAAGTTCGTGTGCCGGCCGAGCCAGAACACGTGGAAGACCTCCTCGATGCTCGCGAGCATTGTGCTCTCGACCTCTTGGTCCGGCGTCGCGATGACCGTGGCGGTCCGCACGCCGCCGATATCCTTCGTCGAGTTCCAGACGACGGCCGGGTGCCGCCCGCTCATCGCGAGGACGCCGGACCGGCCGGGCATGGGAGCGAATTCGGGAGGCGGGCTGGGGTGGCGAATCAGAACGGTCTGCTGTCCGTCGAAGAGCGCTATCGGCCACTCAGACGGATTGAACCCCGGCCAGACGTGCCTCGCCCCGGCGTCGTCCAGGGCGCGCACGAATGCGAAGACATCGTGCTCGGAAGCCTGTTGCGCTGCAGTCGCGACGGGCGCGATCGCGGTTGCATCGAGGGAGAGCGCGGCAAATACCGCGAGGACCCAGACGCTGATTTTCATATCGCTGCCCCTCTTCCTCTATAATCTTGCTTTCCTCAGCCTGAGCGAATTGCTGATCACGGAGACCGAGCTGAAGCTCATCGCCGCCGCGGCGATCATCGGCGACAGCAGAATTCCGAAGAACGGATACAGCACTCCCGCCGCGATCGGAACGCCCAGCGTGTTATACACGAAGGCGAAGAATAGGTTCTGCCTGATGCTGCGCATGGTGGCCCGGCTGAGTCGTCGCGCTCTCACGATACCCCGCAGATCGCCTTTGACCAGAGTGATGCCGGCGCTCTCCATCGCCACGTCGGTGCCGGTGCCCATCGCGATGCCGACGTGCGCCTGTGCCAGCGTCGGGGCGTCGTTGATTCCGTCGCCCGCCATGGCGACGATATGCCCTTCCGCCTGAAGCTGCTTGACCAATGCGGCTTTTTCGCCGGGCAGGACTTCGGCGTGAATCCGGCCGATCCCCAGCATGCGCGCGACTGCCTCCGCGGTTGCGCGGCTGTCGCCGGTGAGCATCACGATCTCGATCCCTTCGGCGCGCAGATCGCGAATCGCCTCGGGCGTCGAGCCCTTGATGGGGTCGGCGACGCCGATCGAGCCGGCCGCCTTGCCGTCGATAGCGACGAGCATGACCGTTTCGCCGTCGGCGCGCCGCTTGTCCGCCTGTTGCGGTAGGTCTCCCACATTGACACCGAGGCTTTCCAGCAGCGCGGCGCTGCCCACCGCTACCGCATGTCCATCGACTTCGCCCGTTACGCCCTTCCCGGTGATGGACTGGAATTTGTTCGTTTGTGAAGGCTCGACACCTCTTTCCGCGGCGCCGGAAAGAATCGCCTCCGCCAGGGGGTGTTCGCTGGCGCGTTCGAGACCGGCCGCCATTCGCAGGATTTCTTTCTCGGTGAATCCTTCTCGCGCCTGCACCGCCGCCAGCCTTGGTTTGCCCTCGGTCAGCGTGCCCGTCTTATCCACCACCAGAATGTCGACCTTCTCCATGATCTCGAGCGCTTCGGCGTTCTTTATCAGAACTCCGGCCGTGGCGCCGCGACCCGTTCCCACCATGATGGAAATGGGCGTCGCGAGTCCCAGCGCGCAGGGACATGCGATGATGAGCACGGCGACGGCGTTGACGATTGAATGCGCAAGACGCGGCTCCGGTCCCCACACCCACCAGGCGACGAAGGCGAGCACGGCGGAGGCCACGACCGCGGGCACAAAGTAGCTTGCGACGCGGTCGGCCAATTTTTGGATGGGCGCACGCGAGCGCTGCGCCTCGGCCACCATTGCGACGATGTGCGCGAGCAGCGTGTCGGCGCCGACGCGTTCCGCCCGCATCAGCAAGCTGCCCGTTCCGTTGACCGTCGCGCCGATCAGCTTCGCGCCGGCCGATTTCGCCACCGGAATGGGCTCGCCGGTGACCATGGATTCGTCCACGTTGCTCTCGCCGTCTACGACCGTGCCGTCCACCGGCACCTTCTCTCCGGGACGGACGCGCAAGGTATCGCCGGGCTGAACATGTTCCAGCGGAATATCCTCTTCCGTGCCGTCCTTCCGCACGACCCGCGCCGTTTTCGGGGCGAGGCCGAGCAGCAGCTTGATGGCCGCGTTGGTCCGCGAGCGGGCGCGCAATTCGAGCACCTGTCCGAGAAGCACGAGCGCCGTAATCACGGCCGCGGCCTCGAAGTAGACGTGAACCAGACCATGCTCCATTTGCATGGCGTGGGGGAAGATATGCGGAAACAGCAGGGCCACGACGCTGTAGATCCAGGCGACCGACACGCCGAGCCCGATCAAGGTGAACATGTTGAGATTCCAGGTGCGCACCGATTGGAGCGCTCGAACGAAGAACGGCCAACCGCACCACAGCACGACGGGCGTCGCGAGCGCGAATTCGATCCATTGGACCATTCGCATGGAAAGCGCACGCGGCAGCCATCCGGGTGCGAGATCGGCCAGCATCGCCAGAATGAACACCGGGAGCGCCAGCGCCGTGGCTATCCAGAAGCGCCGGCTCATGTCGGCGAGCTCCTCATTACGCTCGCTGCCCGTTCCGCCGACCATGACCGGTTCCAGGGCCATGCCGCATTTCGGGCAGCTGCCGGGATGGTCCTGTCTCACTTCGGGATGCATGGGGCAGGTGTACATACCCCCCTCGCCGCGTGTTTCGGGAGACGGCGGCGGCGACTTCTCCAGATATCCTTCGGGGTTTTCTCTGAACTTGCGCAGACAATGCTCGCTGCAGAAATAGTATTGCTTACCCTTATGAGAGTGAGCGAACTTGGAGTCGCTCGATACGACCATGTCGCATACAGGATCTCTCAGCTGCTCTTTCCCCGGATTTGATTCCATGCCCAGAGCTCGATCTTCTTCGCCGCCGAACGCTACTTGACGAAGCGCTGGCGTACCTTCGCCGCGATCTGACGATCGGTCATCTTGTCGGCCGACTCGACGCCCAGGATACGCCCGCCGAGTTTATTCTTTTCAAGCCGTGCCTTCAGCTCTTCCTTCGCCTCGCCGGGACCGAATATCAGGATGGACTCCGCATCGCGAATGGCCCCGATGACCGCATCGTAGTAGACGTTGAGATGTCCCGTGTAGGCTCTCTGGCGAATATCGTCCGCCGGGACCTGCGACGGTTCATAGGATCCCTGGAGAGGCGAATCCCCGGAACGCCGGAGCTGTTTCTCCACCTTCGATATTACCAGTCCGATATCTTCCCCTTTGTCGGTGACGGCCACGACGATGGCCTTCCTGTGATCGATCCAAAGACCCACTTTCTTTCTCATCGATAGCTCCTTTATCTGCCCGTTCCACCGGGCGTTTGTGCGAACTCGTATCCCGGACGCATCGGACCCTACTTGCTCGCGGCTTCGAAGATCAGCGACTCGTTTCCGCTCTTGTCGTAGAGTGTCAGCGTGCCGTCGACCATCTTGTAGAATCCCGCCTGGCCGAGCAGCTCCAGGTACGCGGCCTCGGCGCGCATCGCCGGTTCCGGGCCGGCCATCTCCGTGCAGGCGAGCTGCCCCACCTCGAAGGCGGCGTCCCGACCGAGCTTGTACGGCCCTCCGTAGGTGTTGACGGCGCTGTGGCCGGAGATATTCCCGTCGGCGAACTGCGCCGTTATCGAGAAGTCGGCGGGGTTCAACGAGCTCAGCGTCCACCCGGTGAGCCGCCAGCTCGTTTCATCCAGCGGGCTGCCGTCATCCAGGCACCCGGCAAGGGCCGCGAGCGATATGGCGGCGAGCAAAATTGCGGCGAGCGTCTTCGACGGACGAATCATGGTTGCCTCCTTCAATTCGGCGACTCAATAATGGACGGCCCGTATCGGCTTATCGTCGCGCGTCGGACCCCCGCCTGATCATAATAGGCGATCCGCGGGCGTCGGGAAGAAGATATTCTGCAGGA
>JBFYZM010000342.1:0-8736 GCA_041309505.1 Candidatus Krumholzibacteriota bacterium | reverse complement strand
CGACGATATCGATGAAGCTCCTGTAATCCGCGCGATGCGTGAGGATGTACAGCATCCGCGAGCCGATCACGGCGGCGAGGATCAGCACGATGCTCATGTCGTAGACGTGGTTCGGATCAATGCCGCGCTTCGCCGCCCGCCTCGCCGCGAGGACGATCCCGATCCAGAAGCTGATCGCGAGCATGAAGCCGTACGAGAATATCTTGAGCGGCCCTAGTTCGATCAGTATGGGATGCATGCGATCCTCCTAGTACTCGTAGAAGCGTCTGCTGAAATTGAGAAGCACGCCGACGAGGAAACAGCTCACGACCATCGACGAGCCACCGTAGCTCATGAAGGGAAGCGGAAGCCCGGTCACGGGGGTGAGGCCCGTCGTCATGCCGATGTTAACGATCGCATGGAACGCGAAGTAGGAGCAGATGCCCACCGCGGTGATCGACGCGAAACGATTTTTCACCTTCGTGGCCAGATAGAGCCCGCGGATGATGATGATGGAAAACAGAACGAGGAGCACGAGAGAGCCGAGAAATCCGAATTCCTCGGATATCACCGAATAGATGAAATCGCTGTGGCGCTCGGGAAGAAAGGCGAGGAGCTTGTGGGTGCCGTGGAGGAACTTCTTCCCCATGAATCCCCCCGAACCGATCGCGAGCTTCGACTGATAGACCTGCCACCCCGAGCCGAGGATATCGGATTCGGGTCTGAGAAAGGTGAGAATGCGTTTCTGCTGATACGGTTCGAGCCTGCTCCACGCCATCGGCACGAGGAGCATCACGCCGACGTTCAATCCGACGAGCGAGATGCTCCGGAAAAGCTCGCGTCGTCGCCGGTACGCGGCGACGAGGATCACGATGAAGAAGAGGAGCAGAAGATACGGATAGCTGCCGCGTTCCGCCGCCGTCGCGCTGAAGACCGTGAGGAGCGCGCTCAGGAGCGGCGTCATGAAGAGGATGAGGAGGCTTTCGTCGATGCCGCGCCAGTACATGACCGGGAAGAGGAGCGCGAGGAACACGAGCGACGTGCCGAGATCGGGCTCCTTCACGATGAGGAGAAACGGCACGAACACGATCGCGGCGCCGAGAACCAGCACGCGGATGCTGTCCGGCCGGTTCCGCTTTTCGGCGAGGAAGCGAGCGAGCATGAATATGACCGCGATCTTCATGAACTCGCTCGGCTGCAGGCTGAAACTGCCGATATCGATCCAGCGCCGGGCTCCCTTCACCGCGGGAGCGAAGAGCACGGCGACAAGGAGCAGGAGGCCGACGCCGTAGAAGACGACAGCCATCCCTTCGTAATACCTGAAGGGAATGAGGCACGCGACGGTCATCACGACGAGCCCCGCGAGAACCCAGAGCAGCTGCCGTTCGAAAGCGCCCGTCTTCACCGGTTGAAACGTATCCTTGAACTCGGCGGGAACGTGATCGATCGAATAAAGGGTGAGGAGCCCGAGCGCGATGAGCAGGATCGCGGGCAGCAGGATCAGCCAATCGAAATCCTGAAAGTATCTCTCTCCCATGGTTCTATTCCCGCGCTCCGGCCGCCCGCGAGACGACGGGGCCGGAGCTCCCGAGCGGATTGAAGAAAGCGGACATCACCTGCCGCGCGATGGGGGCGGCCATGGAGCCGCCGTGCCCCGCGTTTTCCATGACGATCGCGATGCAGATGGCCGGATCGTCCGCCGGGGCGTACGCGACGAACAGGGCATGATCGTTGCCTTGCGGATTTTGCGCGGTGCCGGTCTTGCCGGCGACCGCGATTCCCGGGATCGCGGCGGCCCTGCCCGTTCCCCGTTCGTCCGCCACGACCCCCTGCATCGCGTCCCTGACGATCCCGAGGGCGCGCCTGTCGATCCCGGGGATCGGCGCCGCGCTCTCGTCCGCCGCGAAAACGACGGTGCCGTTATAATCGACGATCTCGCGCACGACGTGCGGATGGATATTCTTCCCGCCGTTCGCGAACCGCGCCGCGAGCGCGCAGAGCTGCAGCGGAGTGGCGAGAATCTCTCCTTGCCCGATCGAAAAATTGAGGAGCAGGCCCTTCGACCATTTCCGTTTGCCGAAGAGACGATCGAGATATGCCGCGTCGGGAATCACGCCGGAAACCTCGCTCGGCAGATCGACGCCCGATTTCAGGCCGAGGCCGAAGAGACGCCCTCCGCGTGCGAATTCGTCGGCCGAGAGCTTCTGGCCGAGCTGGTAGAAATAGACGTCGCACGATTGAACGATCGCCCCGTTGAGCTGCAGCGAGCCGTGCCCCTTCTTCTGCCAGCATTTAAAATAGCGGTTCCCGAACTGCAGGCCGCCGGAGCATGGATGCTGAAACGCGTGTTCGCTGATCTTTCCGGTCGACAGCGCCTCGTACGCAGTGACGAGCTTGAACACCGAGCCGGGCGGATACTGGGCCTGGACGATCCTGTTGAACATCGTATGAGCAGGATCCTCGAAAAGCTGCTTCCACTGCTCGTCGCTCACTCCTTCGATGAACATGTTCGGATCGTACGTCGGCCTGCTCACCGCGGCGAGGATGGCTCCGCTGCGCGGGTCCATGGCGACGAGCGCCCCGCGCTCCCATTGGAAGGCGGCCTCCGCGGCGCGCTGGACGTTGAGATCGATGGTGAGATGGATTTCGGCGCCCGGAACGGGGGCTCGCGCGCCGCCCAGGCGCTCGATTTCGTCCTCGTTCATGAGGGTGCTCACCTCTCCGACCTGCGTCCCCTCGACGCTGATGCCGATGATGCGAATGCCGTCGATCCCGCGCAGATAGGTGTCGTATTTGCGCTCGAGACCGGTTCGGCCGAGTATGTCTCCCTGTTCGAGATCCCCGTTTTTCGAGAGCTCTTCATCGGTCACCTCCCCCACGTACCCGAACACATGCGCGGCGAGCAGCCCCTCGGGGTAATATCGCCGCTGCTCCATCGTGAGCCTGAAGAAGGAGAGGAGGTCCCTATTCTCCCGCAGCACGGAAATCTGCTCCTTGTCGGCGGCCTGCACGACAACCATCTCCCTGCCGTCCGGGTAGCGCTTCATCCATGCGTCGAGGTCTCCCTGCACCTTCGCCGGGTCGAGCTTGAGCCATTGGGAGGCGAGCGAGAGCATCTCGCGCCTCTTCGCCGCGCGGTTCGGAAGAACACTGATCTGGTACACGGGCATGTTGACGACGAGCTTCGAACCGTCGCGCGCCCGGATGATCCCGCGCGGCGCGATGATCCGCTCCCGTTGCAGCTGGTTCGAAAAAGAGAGTTTCGTGTAGTACTCGTGGCGAACGACTTGAAGGACGAAAAGCCGGAGCATGAGAAGCGCCATGGCCCCGACGAGAATCATCGAAAGCATGCGTCGGCGCGGGTCGAGTACCGATTCGTCGTGACGGTCAATATCCGCCACCGGGCCTCACCGCCCTTCGCGGCAGGAGTCCGAGCACCGCGTAGATACACATGCCGAGAAGCGCCGAATAGAGCGCCGACAGAAGCGAGAACCTGAAGAACGACACGAACATGTCCCCGGGGGAAAATGACGTGGCGATGGGAAGCACGATGATGTCGTTGACGAGACAGGCCGCGAAAATGATGAAGCCCTTGAAGAGCACGTTCTCGGGAAGGAGGCCTCCGCCGAGGCGCGAGACGCCGTACGCGAGAATCGATTTCGCGAGAACGTTCATGCCAAGGAACGAAGCGTTCCCGAGATCCTGGAGAAAGCCGAGAAGAAATCCCATGATAACGGCGAGAACGGGGCCCCGTTCGAGCACGAGGGACACGAGAAGAATCACCATGAGATCGGGAGTGCACCCCGCCACGCCGATGTGGGCGATCGCGGTCACCTGGATGATGAGAACGACGAGCGCCACGAATATCATGCGTACGATGTTCATCGCTCACCTCGCGCGCGCGCGCTTCAGATCGAGCTTTTCGAGCTCGTCGAGTATCCCCGTATCGTTCCACTCCCGGGCGCCCGTCACGATGAAGAGCTCTTCGAGGGCGTTCAGATCCGCCGAGCTCGCGACGTGGACCCGTTTCGATATCCCGCCCTTGTCTTCCGTGATCCGGAACACCGTGCCCACGGGAAAGCCCTTCGGGAAGAGCAGGCCGAGACCGCTCGTGACGAGCGTGTCGCCGACGACGACGTCTTCTTCCTTCCCCACGTATTCGAGCCGGAAGATACCGCCCCGATCCCATTCGAGCATCCCGACGACGCGGCTCCGGCGATTCATGCAGCTCACCGAGATCGATTTGTTGTTGATGAGAACGACCTGCGACGACGTCGGGAATACCTGCGAGACGCGGCCGACGAGTCCGCGAAAACCGACGACCGCCATGCCGACCCGCACCGAGTCCCCCGCGCCCCGGTCCACTATGATCGAATGGAAAAAGGCGTTCGCCGAATGGGAGATTATCTCGCACGGCAGAAACCGGTAGAACGAATCCGCTTTGAGATCGAGCAGCCGGCGGAGACGGTTCCGCTCTTCGCCGAACTCGAGGAGCCGTTCGCGCTCCTGGTACAGGGTCACGACCATCGCGCGCAGATCGTCGTTTTCCTTCTTCAGCGATTCCACCGAGGCGAATCGATCCGCCACACGCTCCACCGGATAGAGCAGAAAGGAGGTTATCGCGCGCGCCTTTTCGATTCGGCTCCGCTCGCCGACGGAGAGGAGCGCGATCGCGAGCGCGACGGCGATCGCAAGGATCGTCTTGTCGAGATGCTTGTCGAAGAGGAACGAGAGAACATGCATGCTTAGAACCGGGAGCTTTTCATTATGATCCGTTCGTACTGATGCAGGTTCGAAAGAACCTTGCCGCACCCGAGAACGACGCACGTGAGAGGATCCTCGACGACGTTGATGGGGAGGTTCGTTTCCTCCTTGAGGAGTTGATCGAGTCCGCGCAGAAGAGAGCTTCCGCCCGTCATCACGATCCCCCGGTCAACGATGTCGGCCGCGAGCTCGGGCGGCGTCTGCTCGAGCGCGGTCTTCACTGCCGCGACGATCTGGCTCACGGGCTCCGCAAGCGCCTCGCGAACCTCGACACTCGATATCTTCAGCGTCTTGGGAATGCCCGAGACAAGATCACGGCCTTTGATCTCCATCTCCTCCTCTTTCTTGAGCTTCGTCGCTGAGCCGATCACCATCTTGACGTGCTCGGCGGTCTGGTCGCCGATGAGGAGGTTGTACGCCTTCTTGATGTGGAGAACGATCGCCTCGTCCATCTCGTCGCCGGCGACGCGGATCGACATATCGGTGACGATGCCGTTGAGGGCGATGACGGCTATCTCCGTCGTGCCCCCTCCGATGTCGATCACCATGTTGCCTGAGGGTTTGTCGACGGGAAGCCCGACCCCGATCGCGGAGGCGACCGGTTCCGCGATGAGGTACACCTCGCGGGCGCCCGCGTTCTGGGCCGAATCGGTCACGGCGCGGCGCTCGACTTCAGTGATTCCCGACGTTACCGCGATCACGATGCGCGGCCTGATGAAGAATCGTTTCTTCTGCGCTTTCTTGATGAACTCGCGGAGCATCACCTCGGTGATCTCGAAATCGGCGATGACGCCGTCCTTGAGCGGGCGTATCGCGACGATGTGATCGGGCGTCTTCCCGAGCATCGCCTTGGCCTCCGCCCCGACCGCGAATACCTTTTTCGTCTTCTGGTCCACGGCGACGACCGAAGGCTCGTTGAGAACGATGCCGTTCCCCTTCACGTAGACGAGCGTGTTGGCAGTGCCGAGATCTATCGCGATATCGTTCGAGAAATAGTTCGCCAAACGGTCAAGCACGGGCTATCTCCGCCTTTCCTCACGCGATGAGGCCGCGCTCGCGCATGCTGACGAATCGATCGCCGCCGATGACGATATGGTCGACGAGTTCGATCCCCATGAGCTCTCCGCATTTCACGAAACGGAGCGTGAGCTCCGTGTCTTCGACGCTCGGCTCCGGATTCCCGGTCGGGTGGTTGTGAACGAGTATGATGCCCGCCGCGCTCGCCACGACCGCTGCCTTGAACAGTTCGCGCGGATGGACGAGCGCCGCGTTCAACGATCCCACCGCAACCGTCACCACCTTGCGGATGCCGTTCTTCGTGTCGAGGAGGATCGCTTTGAAATGCTCCCGATCGAGCCCGCGCATCTCGACGGTCATCAGTGCGGCTGCATCCTCCGGCGCTCTCACCTTCCGGATGGCGCCTTCCCTGATCTCGATGATGCATCGCCGTCCGAGCTCGAACGAAGCCTTGAGCCTCATGGACGACGCGGGTCCCAATCCCTCGAACGCCACGAGCTCTTCGACCGCGGCGCTCCCCACTCCCGGGAGACCGCCGAAATGGTCGATGAGTTCCTGGGCAATCGCTCCCCCCGATCGATGATTGCAGGCGCCTATCACGAGTGCGATAAGCTCGGCTTCACTCGCTGCATCGAGACCGCGTAATACGCCCCTCGATCTCAGCAGCTCGAGTGACGATTTCCCAGCACCCACAAGCCTTCCCTGCCCCGCACCGACGGCTGAAACCTAACAGAAGCTCATCCGCATCGCAAGCTATTTTGGCACAACCGTCAAAAAGTGCAAATCATTTTTTCGCGCCCGCCGGAATCGGGGGACCGGCGCGCCCCAAACGCGCGATCTCCCCCTGCGCGTACTCCGCCCACTGATCCGACGCGTACTCTCCGGCGAGCCGGGCATAGCAGGCAAGAGCCTCTCCCGGCTTCTCGAGACGCTTCTCGAGAATGACCGCCATCCTGAGCAGGACGAACGGCGCATCCTTCGAGAGCGGATAATTCCATACGAAACGCTCATAGGCGTTCATCGCGGAGCGGTATTTAAGCGTCCGCTCCATCCCGCAGGCGATATCGATATGGAGAGGCTCGGGAAGGGCGAAATTGGGAATATGGCGCGCGGCCTCTTCGAAGTACGCTTCCGCCTCGTCTCGCGCGCCTTTCTCCGCCGATATTCGAACCGCGGCGGCGTAACTTCCCCGCGAGCGAACACGGTCTCCGGCCGCGACATAGGCGCGGGCAAGCCCCGCATGCGCTTCCGCGTTGCCGCTATCGATCGCGAGATGCTCCACGTATTCCGCCTGAGCCCCGAACCAGTCCGCCGCCTCGAAGCGGCGCTGCGCCGCGAAGAGGTGCCGCTCCGCCCTCGCCCGGGCGAGCGCTCCGAAGCCGAGCGCGAGGAGAGCTCCCGTCGCGAATCCGCCGAGATGGACGCTGTAAGCGATTCTCATTCCTCCCGTTCCGAGCTGCATCATCGTGCGGACCCCCTGGAGGGCGAACCAGAACAGAATCGCGAACACCACCGGGACGTACGTTCTCCCGGCGCGATTCACCCCCTGGAGGGGCATGAAAATCCAGTAGCCGACGCGCACTCGGCTGAAATGCAGGCGCACGAGATACGCGCCGAGGATGCCCGAGGTCGCCCCCGACGCGCCGATGACGCCGTATTGAAGGTACTCGGGAGAATAGATGGCCGTGAGAACGAGATGCGTATAGGCGCCCACGGCGGCAGCCGCCGTGAATACGATATAGAATCTGAAGGAACCGAGCCGGTCCTCGAGCGGTCTCCCGAAGATGATAAGGTAAACGATGTTTCCGATGAGATGCAGCCACCCGCCGTGCAGAAACGCATGGGTGATCGCGGTCGCGATCGTCGGCGCTCCCGGTTGGAATATGAGAAGCGAGAAATCCCACCAGGTCCCAACAGGCTTGTATCTGTATAATATATAAAGGATTATGCACGATACGGCGAGAAAATAGGTGACGAACGGCCGTTTCCGCGCGCCGACGTCGAGCCCGAGTGGAACATAATAGAAGACATACATATTCCCCCTGGATTCCGAGGATCATGGGGGAGCGAGCAAGTACCAGACCAGAAAGGGGATAAAAAAAATGGGGGGCTCGAAAGCCCCCCATTGCGTCCGAATCGCTCCGGTTTCTTCTAGAAGTGATATGCCGCGGAGAGCATATACACCGGAGGTCCGCTATAGTCGCTATCGTAGCCGGTCAGCCAGTAGCCGATACGGAAGGGCAGGTTGTTGTTGACGACCGCGTCGATGTCAAAATCGCCGACGTGGAAGCCAAGGCCCATATAGTATTCGAACCAGCTGCCCGTATACGTGTCGACCTCTTCGTACGCGATAGCGTCGTCGTCGTCGGAGCTGTTCTGGTACGTATAGCTATACGTGTCCTCATCCTTGTAGAATCCCTTCGCGGCGCCGATCCTGAAGGTCAGCCAATCCCGCACGTCGCTTTCGAGGGCGAGGTGGAAGGTGGGAAGGATCGTGGTCGTGGATTCGTACGTCCTGCCCCACGAATAGGGATCCGAATACGGATAGGAGCTATATTCGTAACGGACGAAGTCGGCCGCCGGAGGATCGGACTGCTCGAGCTTGCCGTAGGTATAGGGCTCCACCGCGAAGACCAGAAGGTTGTTCTCGTTGACCTTGACGTTCGCGCCGAGGCCGAAGGTCATCATCGTGCCCTTCACGCCGTAGTTGGTATCCTTCCAGTCGAGCGTGTCGGTCGAGAACGCGCGGGTAAAGACCCTCGACTCTTCGCCCTTGAGGCTGAAATCGAAGGTGCGGAACTGGGCGTAGGGAACCAGGGTAACGGTCTCGTTCCATTCGTAGAACGCGCGTCCCCTGAAGTCCATCATCTTGTTGGCGTCAGCGGTGACCTCGCCGTACCCGTAGTACTGATCGTAGCTGGTTTCCACGTTGTTCACCGTCTTGCCCGCCCAGCTGTAATCGAACGCCAGGTCGGC
>JBFYZM010000341.1:0-6398 GCA_041309505.1 Candidatus Krumholzibacteriota bacterium | reverse complement strand
CGATCCGCCAGAAGCGGCGCGCCCCGCCCAAAGCCGCGCGCCTCAGCCGTCAAGGAACGTTACTCGCCCCATATGATATAATATATTAATGTTGCGTTTTTCTGGCGCGTTCCCTCGAATTTGCGGGGGAGGCGGTGGAGGTGTACTCGTGTTCCGGCGGCATTTTGTTATGCGAGCGGCGAGCTATTGCATTATCCTGGCTCTGGTTACGGCTGCGCACGGGCCGGCGTATGCGCAGGACCGTCCGGGCGATCTCAAAGGCAAGATCGATATCATCGGCCGGTCGATCGTTCTCGACGGAAGATCCGTGACTTCGAACGGAAACCTCCAGATGAACGTGACGAACTTCGGTTTTCTCGGGTCTCTTCCCAAAAGCAGCTATCCGATGGCCGATTCCCCCTCGGCCCAGTGGCCCGCGGGAAGCGGCATCGAGTATCTCTATGCCGCCGGGCTCTGGATCGGCGCCGAAATGGACGGCGTGCCCTCGGTCTCGACCGGTTATCCCGAAATGGAGCTCTACCCGACGGACGAAACGGTCGACGTCATCTACAAGGCGACCGAAGGAACAAAGGGCGGACGCACCTGGCCCGCGAATCCCGACGACGACGGCGACGGGCGAATCAACGAGGACTGGCTCAACGGGCGCGACGACGATTACGACGGGCTCGTGGACGAGGACTTCGCCGCCATCGGGAAGGTCATGTATTCCTGCTGGTTCACGGACGACCAAGACGTCGCGCGCGAGGTATGGCCCGAGCACGCGCCGCTCGGCATCAAAGTCCGGCAGGAGACATATCAGTGGAGCGAGGAAAGCAGCTACAACTCCGTGGGCGTGCACTATGCCGTCAGCAACGAGGGCCGCAAGTTCCTTCAGAACGTCTATTTCGGGATATACGCCGATCTCGATGCGGGGCCGAGGAACGCTCCGAGCTACTACAAGGACGATCAGATCGGCTCGTGGTCGGGCATCCGGTGCGCTCCCGTCGGCGGAGGCGTCGAGATGCCCGAGAGGATCAGCACGCTCTATGTCTACGACAACGACGGGGACGGGGGGAAAACGAAAGGATATTTCGGCATCGTGCTTCTCGGCACCCGGGTCGTCACGGGGAACGGGGACGAGGAGAAATGGGAGGAGACGCCGTCCGCGATCCGGATATTCGCCGGCCTCCTGCCGTACGAGCGCGGCGGCGAGCCGATCAACGACTTCCAGCGCTACGAGCTGCTCTCGAGAGGCGTGTTTCAGCCGAATACGGAAGCGCCGAACGACTACAAGGCTCTCATGAGCGTGGGGCCGTTCTCCATGGGCTACGGACAAACGATACTGCTGGACTTCGCATATACGGCAGGCGAGGGACTCGACGAGTTTCTCGATAACGCCGCGTTCATGAAGCTCATGTACGACGGCACGTGGATCGACAAGGACAAGAATCCCGCCACGGGAGTCAACGGCCGCGAGGCGATCTTCATAGGCAACGAGGGTTCCGCGAAGGACGGGGTCTCGCCCGATCCGTGCGCGGGCGCGGAAAAGGTCAAGGTCGCCGTTCGGGACACGCTCTGGATAAACGGAGATTGCTCGGACGAGATGGCGCTCTGGAATTATTCGGAGTGCTTCAAAGGGACGATGACGTTCAATAATTTCAAGACCGGCATCAACGGCCGCGAGACGCAGATGAACTGGATCACGAGCGTGACGCCGCCGGCGCCCGGCCTGCGCGCCGTCGTCGGCGACGGCGTCATCGGCTTGATCTGGGATAATCTGAGCGAGATCACGCCCGATCCCGTCACGCTGAAAAAAGATTTCGAGGGCTACCAGGTATGGAGAGCGGACGAATGGCACCGGCCGCTGGGGACCACGGTGGAGAGCGGGCCGAGCGACGACCTGTGGCACCTGCTCGATAGCCGCGATCTCATGAACGACATCGAGCCCAACGTCGATCTCAAGAAACCGTGGCACGACGGCGGATTTCAATACGAGCCGCTTCGGCAGGTGGGGGACAAGGCCCTGCTCCTCACGGCCTTCGAGGAAAATCTCCGTTACGATCCGCTCGGCAAGGTCTCCTGCCCTCCCGGAGTCACGGACGCGGAATGCGACACGTTGGAGGCGCTCGCGCGGTGGAATCTCGGCTTCGACGGAGGCCGGCAGTACTATCGATACATCGATCACGACGTGAAGAACGGCCTTCCCTATTTCTACGCCGTCGTCGCGTACGAGCCGCTTTACTCAATGGGCAAGCCGAAGGGTATGGGGCGGGTGGATTCCCCCTACGGGAATTTCGTGTACGCGATGGCGCGATCGGACGCCCAGGAGGCGGAAGGCTTCAAAGAGAAAGACGTCTACGTCGTGCCGAATCCGGTCACGCGCGAAGGGATGGCGCCGTGGGCGTTCGAACCGAACAACGCGGATCCTTCGGGAGAGAAGGCCGAATTCAGGAACCTTCCGATGTGCGCGACCACCGTGCGCATCTTCACCGTCTCGGGGGATCTCGTGCAGACTCTCCGGCACGACGGGAGCGCGGGCAGCGGCACGCTCGCATGGAACCTCGTCTCGCGTAACGGGCAGACCGTCACGAGCGGCGTGTATCTCTTCAGCGTCGAACCGGACGACGGGCGCTTTCCGAAGTTCGTCGGGAAATTCGTCGTGATAAGATGAAACGTATGCGCGAATATCTTTTATGGAGCGCCGTTCTCGCGTGCGCGTTCGCGCTCGCGGGCCTTTTCGGCTGCGACGAGAACGTGTTTATCGGCGACCCGGCGCTGAACGAGCCCCCGACGGTGCGCCTTACCGGCGGGCCTCCCGAGGGGGACACGACGAGCTATTATATCAAGTTCAGCTGGATGGGAAACGATCCCGACGGCACCGTGGAGCGGTACGAATACGTCATGTGCGACGGGGACCCGGGAGGCTTCGATCCCGCCGATACGACCGGGCTCGACGCGTGGACGTCGATCCATTGCACCGACAGCACGTTCGCGTTTTCCGCGTACGAGAACGGCGAGGACGTGACGGTCGGCCCCAACAGGTACTCCTCGTATTGCCGAAGGGTCCACACGTTCTTCGTCAGATCGGTGGACGACAAGGGGGCGAGATCGGTCGCGGCTTACCGGTCTTTCACCGCAAGCACCGTGGCTCCCTACGCCGTCATCGAGACTCCCCTCAACAGGACGCCCGGGAGCGAGCAGTCGCTTCCTTCGCTCGTCAAATTCACGTGGCGGGGAGAGGACCCGATCGACGATCCGTGGAACATCCAGGAACCCGAATCGGTCCGCTATTTTCTCGCGCTTCACACGCTGAGCATCGTCGAGAATCTGAACAGCCATCCGGAGGATTTCGAGAGCCGCTGGTGTCCGTGGATTCCGTACGACGCCCCGGGAGATTCCGGAACCTCGACCGTTATCGGCGACGACGAGCTCGTCGTGAAAGGGTTCGGATATATATTGGCCGTGCAGGCCAAGGACGAGGCCGGCGCCGTAACGTCCGTGTTCGACCAGCGCCAGAACGTGAGGGTCTTCAGGGTGCAAAGTCTTCCGGGGCCGCTGCTCAAGGTCAAGGAGCGGAATCTCGGCACGTATACTTTCATAGGCAGCAAGAACAAGATACAAACGTTTCGCGTCCCCGGGGGCTTCGCGCTCGATTTCGGATGGACGGCCGACGCGTCGAGCTACGGGGCCGAGGTGAGCTCGTACCGGTACGGGTGGGACGTCGCGGATCTCTCCGAACCGAGCGATTGGGACGTGCTGCCGTCCCCGCTCATCAAATCGGCGCCGATCATATCGTTCGAAACGGGAGTGCACACGCTCTATGTCGAGGCGACGGACAATATGGGCACGACGACGCTCGCCCAGTTCGAGATGTCGATTTTCCCCATGAAAATGACGAGAAACCTGCTCTGGGTCGACGATTTCTACTCGACCAATTTCTCCCAGGTCAACTACGGGTTTCCAAGAGAAGATGAGCATGACGATTTCTGGCTGCAAATCTGCGGCAGGGCGACCGGTTTCGATCCTGGCTCCGACGTGTACGAAACGGCAAGCCTGAGCTTCCGGGAGCCGGATATCGAAATCCTGTGGAAATACAAAAACATCATCTGGACCTTTTCGGCGGGGGACGACGTCATGGCGTGGGACGACATGGTCCGGTTCACGCCCGAATCGCAGGTCAGCCCGACGCGGCTCGCGAAATTCAATTACCTCGCGTATTACGCCTCCGTCGGCGGGCACATCTGGACGGAAGGCAAGTCGGACTCTCGGGGAGGCCTCGGGGCGGTGTTCTCCATCACCAATCAGTCGTTCCCCCGGAACCTCCGGTGCGAAATCGCGGGAACGAGAACGGGGTGCGACGGCGACACGAGCGGGGTCAACAGCATCGCGTACCGGACGTATTGCGTGACCGTTATCGACAAGGTCAGGCCGGCTCAGCGCGTCGATCCCCGGATGCCCTACCGGCGCATCGATTACGACGCTATGTCGAGCGGATTCAAGGATACCCGCGAGCCGCTCACGACGGGGCACGCCGGTCTGCCCAACGCGCTCACCCTCTGGAGCCAGGTGACGAAGGACGGGATGTTTTTCGATCCGAAGGTGCAGGGATTCACCTACGTGGAGCTGTACAATCCGGCGTACTGGATGAGGGTGATCGGCGAAAGCAGACAGGAATGCTTCGTCCCGATGTATCGGATGAAAACCCGGAGCGCGCTTTCCGCCGTGAACGGCGACGTCGTGGCGTTCTGGACGACGAAATATGCGGACGTCGTCGCCGACGCCGATGGAGCCGTGGACGCTCCGAGCGTGCACTTCGGATTTCCGCTTTGGTTTTTCAACCGCGCGCAGGTCGATTCGATCGCCGACGTCATCTTCGACGAGTGGGAGATCGGAAGATACTAGCCCGAACGCGGGTCCTGTCGCCCATTGCACCCCGCGCGATACGCGGGTCCTGTCGCCGATTGCACCCCGCCGGTGCTCGCTCGCAAAGCTCGCTGCGCCCCCGGCGGGGGCCCCATCGGTGCCACCCGCTAGCCGTGCGGCGCATACGCGGCGGGATCCTGCCTGTAAAAGCGGGAGAGCTGCTCGTAGAGCTCCGGATGAGCGAGCTTGAGATCGCGGGGCAGCTCGAAGAACGCCTCGGTCGCGACGGCGAAGAACTCGGCGGGGCTTTCGGCGCCGTACTCGTCGAGCAGTGTCGGCCGGTGGCGCCGGACGGCTTCCGCGAGCGCTTCGTACTCGGCGCCGAGGATGCGCGCCCAATCCGCGTACATCGATCTTTCCGGCAGCGAAGGCGCCCCGTCCGCTATCCCCGCTTCGTCGTCGAGCTGATGGGCGAACTCGTGGAACACGACGTTGTATCCGTCGGAGGGATCCGCGACGCTTTCCCTGACGTCGTCCCACGAGAGAACGAGAGCCCCGATGTCCCACGATTCCCCGTCCCGCTCCTCGAAGTCCTCGATCACGACGCCGTCCGGCCCGCGTTCCTTCAGGGGAGCCACGAATGTGTGCGGATAGACGAGGACCGATTGCAGCAGCGGATATACGTCGGTTTTCCGGTGGAGCAGGAGGATGCACGCCAGCGCGGCGATCGTGAGCCGGATCTCGTCCGTGATATCGAGGCCGTCGCAACCCTCGAACTTCTTCTCGGCGAGAAAAATCTGGACGAGCCCCCGGAGCTCCGCCTGATCCTCGGGCGGGAGACGGCGATAGTACGGCACGTTGCGCTCGACGATCGAGAGCAGATCCGGGGGGAGGGGCGTCTTCATGAGACGCGCGCGGCGCTTCTTCTTCGTATCGAACCACATGGTGGCGGAAGTGTAGCTTAAAGCCCGCGCATATGATAAAATATTTTTGGAATGAATTCGCTATGGTACAATCGATAGCGCGCACGCGGGCGTCCCACCCCGAATAGCGGGTGACGCTGAGGGGGTCCCCGTATTGGCACTTGTAGCGGGTGGGGTGCAGTCGCCGACAGGACCCGCGTAACGCGGAAAAGGAGCTTCAATGGCAGATCGCAGAGACGAGGACGTTCTTCTGAAATTCGCTGATGCGTACGCGCGGCTCCGGGGAGAGATCGCTCAGGTCATCGTCGGGCAGGACGCGGTGATCGAGGAGCTTCTCACGGCGCTCTTCGTCGGGGGGCATTGCCTCCTCGTCGGCGTCCCCGGCCTCGCGAAAACGCTCCTCGTCTCGACCGTCGCGCGATCCCTGAGCCTCAAGTTCTCGCGGATCCAGTTCACGCCCGACCTCATGCCGAGCGACATCACGGGCACCGAGGTGCTCGAGGAGGATCCGGCGACGAGGCGCCGCGTGTTCCGGTTCATCGAGGGCCCCGTCTTCGCGAACGTCGTCCTCGCCGACGAGATCAACCGCACGCCGCCGAAGACGCAGTCGGCGCTTCTCCAGGCGATGCAGGA
>JBFYZM010000340.1:0-6655 GCA_041309505.1 Candidatus Krumholzibacteriota bacterium | reverse complement strand
TGATCCCCGACATGCCGCGGATGAACACGACGGGGAAGAACACGACGACGGTCGTGAGTGTGCTCGCAATGATCGCGGACCAGACCTCGGCGGAGCCTGTGAGCGCGCTCCGAACGTTGTCTGCGCCGTATTCTCGATGTCGGTAGATGTTCTCGAGGACGACGATCGCGTTGTCCACGAGCATGCCGATGCCGAGTGCGAGCCCGCCGAAGGTTATGATGTTCAGCGTGAAGCGGCTGAAATACATGAGCCCGAAGGTGGCGATGACCGAGATCGGTATGGCGGTCGAGATGATGAGCGTGCTCGAGACGTTGCGCAGAAACAGAAACAGGATGAGGATCGCGAGCAGCCCTCCAACGAGAACCGCGTTCCCCATGTTGCTGATCGATTTCTTGATATAGACGGAGGTGTCGACGATGGGAACCAGTTTCAGCTGCGGGATGTCCCGGTTGATACGGTCCATCTCGGCGCGCACGCCTTCGGCGACGGCGACGGTGTTGGCGCCCGACTGCTTGCTGATCGAAACGCGCAGCCCCGGCTTCCCGTCGATGCGAACCAGCTGCCGGATCTCCTCCCAGGAATCCTCGACGTTCGCCACGTCCCTGATGCGGATCGGAGCGCCGGAGCGGGTCGTGACGACCGTGTTGCGGATCTCGTCGAGATTGCGGTATTCCCCCTGCGTGCGCACGAGGACTTCGAGGTTCCCCTTGTCGTAGAGCCCGGCCGGGACGTTTCGATTCTCGTTTCGCAGGGCGCCGAGCACCGCGTCGGGCGATATCCCGAGCGCCTTGATCCGGTCGCCGCGGAGATCGACGTGTATCTCCCGGTTCAGGCCGCCGCGGATGTCGACCGAGGCCACCCCGGGCACACGCTCGAGCCGGTATTTCACCTGATCCTCGACGATGCGCCGCAGGTCGAGGGGATTGAGATTGCCGGAAGCGCCGAGAAACATGATCGGAAAGGCCGAGAGATCGAATTTTCGGATCGTCGGGCGCGTGACGTCCTCCGGTAGCCGGCCGAGCACGCGATCGATGCGGTCGCGAATGTCGTTCGCCGCCACGTCGAGGTCCGTCCCCCACGCGAAGGCGACTCTCACCTGGCTCTGCCCCTCCGAGGAAGACGAGGTGATCTCCTCCACGCCCTGCACGGCCGCGAGCGCCTCCTCGATCGGCCGGGTGATCGATTCTTCCATCTCCTGCGGACCGACGTTGCCGTAGTTTGTCACCACCGAGATGGTGGGGAAAGTGATTTCCGGCATGAGATCGATCGACAGGCGGCTGAAGGAGACGATGCCGAGGACGATCACGACGAGGAATATGACGGCCGTGAGCACCGGCCGATGAACGGACCCTTGCGCGATGTTCATGTGCCTGATTTCTCTTTCGCGCCTTCGGCCGGGCCTGGCGCCTCGCCGGAGGAGCTCTTCGGAAGGAGCACGGGGCTGCCGTCTTCGAGAAGGTGCTGGCCGAGCGTCACGACGCGGCCCTCGAGGGAGGGAGAGAGAATCTCGGTGAAGTCCGGAGTCGCGATGCCCGTCGTGACGGGGACGTAGCGCGCGGCGCTTTCGTTTTCCGGCACCGTGAAGACGCCGGTTTCGCCGTTCCGGTTCACGATCGATCTCGTCGGAACGATCCGTGTGCGGGTCTTCGACGCGATCGTCACCCGGGCGCGGGCGAACATGCCCGGCTTGAGCAGGAGCGAGTCGTTCCGCACTTCGACTTCCATCTGCGCCACGCGCGAATCCTCGAGCAGCATCGGGGCGATCCGCGAAACGCGGCCCGAAAAAATCCTCGACGCGTATGCGTCGACGGTCACTTCCGCCGCCTGTCCCGGATCGATGAGGCGATAATCGCGTTCCGTTATCGTCGTTCGAACGATGATAGAACCGATCTCGATGACCGTTGCGACGGCGGCGTTGGCCGCGAGGAGCGCGCCTTCGTCGACGAAGCGTTCGCCGACGTATCCGGCCCGCGAGGCGGTCAGGCGCGTGTAGCCGAGCCTGATTTTCGAGGATTCGAGAGACGCCTCGCGCTGCTCAACCTGGGCCTCCGCAAGGCGATAGCGGGATTCCTTCGCGGAGAAATCGGAAACGGCCGCGTCGAGCTCGGCATTCGAGGCGAGCTCTTTGGCCCGGAGCGATTCCATCCGTTCCTTCTGATCCCGGGCGAGTTCGAGCTGGCTGCGCGAATCCGCCACCGAGGCCTCGGCTATCTTCAGGTTCGCCTCCGCCTCGCGCACCGCCTGCAGGTATTCGGCGTCGTCGATACGGGCGATCAATTCCCCCGCGCGCACCCGGTCGCCGATGCGTTTGCGGATCTCGATGACACGGCCCGATACCTTCGGCGCGACGACGTATTGATTGTAGGGATAGACGGAACCCGTGAACTCGCGGATTTCCTCGATCGGGCCGAACCGGACGCTGTCCGTTTCGACGGCCACGGCGGCCCTCTGCGTCTGCCGCTTCTCGCCGTTCGATCCCTTGACGACGAGCATGGTGATTCGCACCGCCAGCGCGGCGATCACTATGACGACCGGTATGAGATAAAGCCGTTTCTTCATATGGCAGCGAGTGAAAGTTGACGTAGATAGAAATCTTTATGATTCCGGGCGCAATGTCAAAGGAAATCAAAACGCTGGAGCGGGGTTCGCGGCGGATCGCGTGAGCTTTTCGACCATCTCGAGAACGATGTCTTTTCGTATCGGTTTCGCGACGTAGTCGGTCATCCCGGCTCGCAGGCACGAATCGCGATCGCTGCTCATGGCGCGTGCCGTCATGGCGACGATGGGAATCGCGGAGAAGCCTTTCGCCCTGATCGCCTTTGTGGCCTCGAGTCCGTCCATGAGGGGCATCTGGATATCCATGAAAATGAGATCGAAGCGGTCGGGAGAGGCGACGAATCTCTCCACGGCTTCCTTTCCGTTCGAGGCGACTTCGACCTCGTATCCCGCCTTCTCGAGGAGGAGCTTCGCGAGCTTCTGATTGACCGGATTGTCCTCAGTGAGGAGTATGCGCACCGTGCGATCCTCGCGCGCCGCTCCCGCTACCTGAGCGCCCGCGGTCGAATTCGGCGCGCCGCCGCCGGCCGGGTGCGTTTTGGAGAAGTCCGCGGAGAGCGCGCCGTCGGCGCCCGCACGCAGCAGCTCGATGCAGTCCTTCCGGCGAACCGGCTTGTGCAGGCGCGCGTCGAAATGCTCGTGAACGCATTCCCTGGTCTCCCGGTCGATCTGGAGGGCTATGCCGACCATGGCGCAGCGAGGATTGCCGCAGAGTCTCCGGAGCTCCGCGATCGTTCCGCAGCCGTCGCCGGCGAACAAGGTCGCGTCGAGAACGCAGATATCGAAGGGACTTCCCGTTTCGTTCGCGTCCCGCAGCGCTTCGATCGCTCCGGCGCGGCTGTTTCGCGAGACCGCATGCTGGCCGAGCGATATGAAAATGCGCGTGATGATGTCGAGCGCCCGCTCGTTGTCGTCGACGACGAGCACTTTCCTGGAGGGAAGTTGCCCGGCGTCCGACCGGTCGACGCCGGTTTCTCCGGATTTCGCGAACCATGCGGTGAAGTGGAAGGTGCTGCCCGCGCCCTCCTCGCTCTCGGCCCAGACGTCCCCGCCGAGGAGGTTCGCGGTCTGCTTGCAGATCGTCAGCCCGAGCCCCGTGCCTCCGTGCTTTCTCGTCGTCGATTCGTCGGCCTGCCGGAAAGGCGCGAAAATAAGCGACAGCTTATCGCCCGGGATGCTGATTCCCGTGTCCCGCACCGTCGTGTGGAGCTTGATCCGATCCTCTTCGATCTCCTCTACGTCCATGGCGAGCTCGATCTCGCCCGTTTCGGTGAACTTGGCCGCGTTGCTGAGGAGGTTCGCGAGGACCTGGCGGAACCGGAACGGATCCCCCCGCACCTCCGCAGGAACCCGGTCCCCGACGTCGCACAAGAGCTCGATGCGTTTCGACGCGACGTTGGAGCTGACGAGCTTGCAGGCTTCATGGGCGATGCGCTCCGGTTCGAGAGGCACGTTCTCGAGATCGATCCGTCCCGCCTCGATCTTCGAGAAATCGAGAACGTCGTTGATAAGGGAGAGGAGCGTTTCGGCGCTCATCTTCACGATTTCCGCGTGCTCGCGCTGCTCATGCGTCAGGTTATCCTCGAGCATCATGTCGGCGAAGCCGATGATCGCGTTCATGGGTGTTCTGATTTCGTGACTCACGTTCGCGACGAACTGGCTCTTTGCCTTGTTGGCGTTCTCGGCCTCTTCCTTCGCCTGCCGCAGTTTCCGCTCGGCCTCGATGCGTTCGCCGATATCGCGCAGAATTCCGGTGTATCCGACGGGATTGCCGGAATCGTCGCGCTGGATGCGGCCGTTCTCCTCGACCCAATTTTCGTCCCCCTGCTTGCCCACGATGCGGAAGCTGCTCGGTATCTCGTGTCCCATCGTCATCGTTTCCTCGAATTCGCGGATGAGCCCGGGCCGGTCGTCGGGATGGATGAACTCCAGCATGTTGTGGGACAGCAATTCATCCGGCGCGTAGCCGAAGCGCGAGACCTGCGGGCTGACATATGTGAAGCGTCCTTCCGTGTCGACCTGGATGATGATGTCCTTTGTGTTCTCGGCGATGCTTCGGTATTTTTCCTCGCTGATCCGGAGGGCCTCTTCCGCGCGCTGGCGGTCGCTGATATCCAGATACATTCCGAGCACGCCGCCGATCTTCCCCTGGGAATCGTGGAGGGGCATTTTGCTCGTCAGAAGCATGATGGTATTTCCTTCGGGGGTCGTCTGGGGTTCTTCGACGAGAAGCTTGGAGAGGCCGCTGTCGATGACGTGGCGGTCATCGCCGCGATACAGGTCCGCCTGCGCCCGCCAACCCATCTGATAATCGTCCTTCCCGATGAGGTCCTTCGGATCGGCGAATCCCGCGTCGCGCGCGAAGGCTGCGTTGCATCCGAGATATACGAGATTCTTGTCCTTCCAGAACACTCTCGCGGGAATCGCGTTGATGATCCCTTCGATGAGCCGCTGCGATTCGCGCAGGGCTGTTTCGGCCCGCTTGCGGTCGGTGATGTCGCGGTAGATGGCATAGACGGCGACCTGTTCGCCGTCGATCACGATCGGGGAGGCGATCACGGACACGTCGATGATCGAGCCGTCTTTTCGCCGCCGCCGCGTCTCGAAGTTCAGGCGCGTGCCGTTTGCCACGTCGCCGGTGACGCCGAATGCATGCTCGCGGAGCTCGTCGGGCGCGACGAGGTCGTCGATGAATTTTCCGAGCGCTTCGTCTCGCGAAAAGCCGAACAGGCGCCGGAACTCGTCGTTGATCCGGAGCACGCGGCCGTCGTTGTCGCAGACGACGATTCCTTCTCGGGCGGTCTCGATGAGCTGATCGAGGAAGGCCTTGTCGCGCCGCTCGGCCTCTTCGGCCCTCTTGCGGTCGGTGATGTCGATGCCGAAGGATATAGTTCCGACGATCTTTCCCTGCTCCTTGATTTCGTTGTTCTGCCATACGATGTACCGCTCTTCGCCCGATTTGGTCAGGATGGGATTCTCGGCGTTTTTCGGCAGATTGCCCGACGGCAAGCGGGAGAAGATCTCCCATACGTCCGGATAGCGATCCTTGGGACAGAGCGTTTCGAACCAGCCGCGATTCTGCAATTCCTCCAGGGAATACCCGGTGATTCTCTCGGCGGCTTCGTTGAAGACCTTGATCGATCCGTTCGCATCCAGCACGACGACGAGGGCGTTGGCCGTCCGAATCAGATTTTCGGCGTAGTCCTTCGCGTGGCGCAGATCATCTTCGATGCATTTGCGCCCGGTGATGTCCTCGAACAGCACCCCGACGCAGTCGTCCGGCAGGGGGAAGGCCTTGAAAGCGAACCAGGACGATCTGACGTTCGAGTCGCCGTAGTGGAATTCCTTGTTCTCGAATGGAATCCCGGTGCGAACGACGTCGGCGAACTGCCGGCACACGCCGAGCTTCCCGAGGTCCGGAAATATTTCATTGATTCTCCGGCCGATCGCGTTCTCCTCCGGGAGGCCGATCGTGGCGAGCGAAGCGGGATTCAGGGCCACCAGACGAAGGCTCTCGTCGTTATTGGGATCGTCGAGCCGGTACACGTACAGGCCGACCTGCATGCTCAGCACGATATCGGAATATTGCCGCAATTGACGTTCGTATTCCACCCGCGCCGTGACGTCGAGGTCGGTACCCCGATACCCGAGGATCTTTCCCGCGCTATCCAGCACCGGCGCGCCGCTCGTTTCCAGAATGACGATCGAGCCGTTCTTGTGAACGTTCGGATTGATGAAGTTCCGGAGCGTTTCCCCGCGCCCGAACGCCGCCAGCGCCGCGTTCTTGAACTCCTCCCGAATCGAGGGAACGAAAAAGTCGTAGAAATGCATTTTCCCGACCAGCTCGTCCGGCGCGTATCCGAGGGCCTGCTGCACCGCGGCGTTGCAGTAGGAATAGACTCCGTTCGCATCCACTTCCCAGATCCACTCGATTGCGTTTTCTGCCAACTGCCGGAATCGCTCGTCGCTCTCCCGCCGGGATTGCTCCGCGCGGGATCGGTCGGTGACGTCGAGCACATATTCGACGATGAAGATGAGGGTGCCTTCGGAGCCGAAGATCGGGTGGGCGTGCATCTCATAGGTCCGGACGGCGCCGTTC
>JBFYZM010000339.1:0-7758 GCA_041309505.1 Candidatus Krumholzibacteriota bacterium | reverse complement strand
CGATCGAGCTCAACGAGGCCTTCGCGGTGCAGCCGTGCGCCGTGATGAAGGTGCTCGGGATGAATCCGGCGAAGGTCAATATCAACGGCGGCGCGGTCGCGCTCGGCCACCCGATCGGTTGTTCGGGCGCACGGCTGATCGTAACGCTGCTCCACGTTCTGAAGCAGACGGGAGGGAAGCGCGGTCTCGCCTCGCTCTGTCTCGGGGGCGGAAACGCGGTCGCACTCTCGGTCGAGATGCTGTAAGGGAGGACGCAACATGGAAGTGAAGAAAGTCGCGGTTATCGGCGCGGGGACGATGGGAAACGGCATCGCGCAGGTATTCGCGCAGCGCGGGTACCCCGTCGTCATGATCGATATCAAGGACTCGTTCGTGGAGCGGGGAATCGCCGCCATCGACAAGAGCCTCTCCCGGCTCGTGAAGAAAGAGGCGATCAGCGAAGCCGCGAAGGCCGAGGTGCTCGGACGCGTCAAGGGCTCGACGAATCTCAAGGACGCCGCGTCCGCCGACCTCGTCATCGAGGCGGTGCTCGAGGATTTCGCGATGAAAACGAAGGTGTTCAAGGAGCTCGACGGGCTCCTCGGAAAGGACGCGATCCTCTCGACGAACACGTCGTCGATCTCGATCACGGCGCTCGCGGCCCAGACGTCGCGCCCCGACAGGTTCATCGGGATGCATTTCATGAACCCGGTGCCGGTCATGAAGCTCGTCGAGATCATCAGAGGGCTCGCGACGAGCGACGAGACGACCGCCGCGATCATCGACCTGAGCAAAAAGCTCGACAAGGTTCCGGTCGAGGTCAACGACTATCCCGGATTCGTCTCGAACCGCGTTCTTCTTCCGATGATCAACGAGGCGATATACTGCCTCATGGAGGGAGTCGCGACGGCCGAGGCGATCGACGACGTGATGAAGCTCGGGATGAATCATCCGCTCGGGCCGCTCGCTCTCGCTGACCTTATCGGCCTCGATATCTGTCTCAACATTCTCAACGTGCTCTACTGCGGGTTCGGAGATCCGAAGTACCGCGCGTGCCCCCTCCTCAGGAAGATGGTGGACGCCGGGTACCTCGGGCGCAAGACGGGCCGTGGATTCTACACGTACGAGAAATGACGGGAGCACGGCGTGCTCGGATTCACGAAGAAGATCCATAGAGAGGCGGGACTGGCGCCCGGCACCCTCGTCCACATCGGCGAAAAGAAGGTCGAGGAGGTCCGGATCACCGTCATGGATTTCGACGGCGATGGTTTCCACGAGAAGGTCGTCGAGAGCGTCGACGAGTGCTTCGCGTACCGGGACAAGCCGACCACCACGTGGATCAACGTGGACGGCGTCCATGACGTCGGGATCATCGAGAAGCTCGGCGCCTGCTACGGGATTCACCCGATCGTTCTCGAGGACGTCGTGAACACCGTGCAGCGGCCGAAGATGCTCGATTTCGGCGATTACATCTTCATCTCGCTCAAGATGCTCTATTTCGAGGGGGAGAGGGACCAGGTGAAGGTGGAGCAGGTGAGCCTCATCCTCGGCCTGAACTTCGTCATCTCGTTCCAGGAGGACGTCGGCGACGTATTCGATCCCGTGCGGGAGCGCATCCGCAAGGGAACCGGAAAGATACGCCGGGCCAAGGCGGATTATCTCGCCTACTCGCTCATCGATTCGATCGTCGACGGCTACGTCGTCGTTTTCGAATGGCTCGGCGAGCGGATAGAGGAGATACAGGAACGGCTCGTCGTCGACCCGACCGGGGAGAATCTGAAGACGATCCATCATCTCAAGAGCGAGATGATCGAGCTCCGCAAGGCGGTATGGCCGCTTCGCGAGGTGATCGCGAATCTCGAGCGCGTCGAATCGCCGCTCGTGCGCAAGGACACGCTCATTTTCCTCCGGAACGTCTACGGGCACACGATCGAGATCATCGAGACGATCGAGTCGTTCCGCGACCTCATGGCCGGCATGATCGATATCTATCTTTCGAGCCTGAGCATGAAGCTGAACGAGGTTATGAAGGTTCTGACGATCATCGCCACGATCTTCATTCCGCTCACCTTTGTCGTCGGGATCTACGGGATGAACTTCAGGCACATGCCGGAGCTCGAATGGCGGTACGGATACCCGATGATCATGCTCGTCATTCTCGCGATCGGCGTTTCGATGCTCGTCTATTTCCGCAGGAAGAAATGGCTATGATACGCGGGGCCTGTCGCTGGTTGCGCCCCGCGAGTGCTCGTTCGCTTCGCTCACTGCGCCCCTCGCGGGGGCCCCACCAGCGCCACCCGCTACAAGTGATTGGGCGGGAGCCCCAAGAGCGTCACCCGCTACAGGTGCCTATTTCTCGATGAGTTCGATGAGGACGCCGAGCGTCGACTTGGGATGCACGAAGGCGACGGGCTTGCCCTCCGCGCCGGGGCGAGGCTTCTCGTCGATGAGACGCACGCCGCTCTCCGCGAGCTCCTTCATGACGCGCTCGATGCCGTCGACTTCGAAGCACAGATGGTGAATGCCCGGGCCCCGCTGCTCGATGAACTTCGAAACGGCGCTCTCCGGCCCGATGCCTTCGAGGAGCTCGACCGTCGTGTTCCCCGAGGAGAGGAACGCGACCCGCACGCCGCGCTCGGGAAGTGTCTTCTCGTCGATGCAGGGGAGTCCGAGGGCTTCGGAGAAGATCTTCTTCGCTTCTTCGAGGTTCTTGACCGCGATTCCGATATGATTGACGGCGCCGAGCCGGTGGTGCATGAAGACCTCCCCTGTAGGTATGGTGCCGGAAGCTCCCCGTCCGCGCGTCAAGTGCTCAGCGCGGGGTTATAGCGGCCGAAAACCTTTTCGAGCGAGCCCGATATCTCGCCGAGGGTGCAATTTCCCCTGACCGCCGCGACGATCGGGGGCATGAGGTTCGTATTCCCCCGGGCGGCCGTCTCGAGATCCGCGAGGAGGCGGGAAACGGCGTCGCCGTCGCGTTCTCTCTTGAACCGGCCGAGACGCGCCTTCTGAAGGTCGCCGATCGCGGAGTCGATCCTGAACGCGCCGCTGCGAACGGCGGTCGCGTCGGTGAAGGCGTTGACTCCGACGACTCCGATCTCGCCGGACTCGATCGCCTTCTGATAATCGTAGGCGCTTCGCTCGATCTCGCCCTGCGGGAAACGCGCCTCGATCGCCCGGATCATTCCCCCCATGTCGTCGATGCGTTTCATGAGCGCGCTCGCCCGGTTCTCCACCTCGTCCGTCAGCTTCTCGACGAAGTAGGAGCCTCCCAGGGGATCGACGCCGTCGCACACCCCCGATTCCTCGGCGATGACTTGCTGGGTGCGGAGCGCCGTGAGGGCCGCCTCCTCCGAGGGGAGGTTGAGCGCCTCGTCCCGGGAGTTGGTGTGGAGCGACTGCGTCCCGCCGAGAACGGCGGCGAGCGCCTGCAAGGTGACGCGGACGACGTTGTTCTCGATCTGCTGCGCGGTCAGCGTGCATCCGGCCGTTTGCGTGTGGAAGCGGAGCAGCAGCGAGCGCTCGCTCAGCGCGCCGAACCGCTCCTTCATAATCTTCGCCCAGAGGCGCCGGGCCGCGCGGAACTTCGCGACCTCCTCGAAGATGTTGTTGTGGACGCCGAAAAAGAAAGAAAGGCGCGGCGCGAAATCGTCTACCGAAAGCCCCGCGGCGATCGCCGCATCCACGTACGCGACCGCGTCCGAGAGGGTGAACGCGATCTCCTGAACGGCGGTGGATCCCGCCTCGCGGATATGGTAGCCGCTGATGCTGATCGTGTTCCATTGAGGCGTGTTATCGCGGCACCAGGCGAAGATATCGGTGACGATCCGCATCGATGGGGCGGGGGGATAGATATAGGTGCCGCGGGCGTAGTACTCCTTGAGGATGTCGTTCTGGATCGTGCCCGAGATCCTGGCGAGAGGTACGCCGGTCTCCTCGGCGAGAACCGTGTACATGGCGAGCAATATCGCCGCCGTTGCGTTGATCGTCATCGATGTGCTCACCTTGTCGAGGGGGATATCCTTCATCAACATTCTGAAATCATCGATGGAATCAATTGCGACGCCTACTCTTCCGACCTCGCCATCAGCCATCCTATGGTCGGAGTCGTAGCCCATCTGAGTGGGGAGATCGAAGGCGATCGACAGTCCCGTCTGGCCCTTCTCGAGAAGATAGCGGAAGCGGCGATTCGTCTCCTCGGCCGAGCCGAAACCGGCATACTGGCGCATCGTCCAGAACTTCCCGCGGAACATGGTCGGATAGACGCCTCTCGTGAACGGATACAGCCCCGGAAATCCCAGGCGGTCGAGGTACGAGGAATCCGGGGCGTCGAGAGGCGTGCAGAGCGGTTCGATCTCGATCCCCGACGTTGTGGCAAAGAGGTTCTTGCGCTCCCCACCCTTGGCGCGGAAGGGATCGTAGGCACGAGAGCGCCAGCCCGCGAAACGTTCGGAGAGCTCCTTTTCTTCTTTCGTGTCCGCCATGCCGCTACCTCTAGAGGGGAATGTTGCCGTGCTTCTTCGGCGGAAGCTGCTGCCTCTTGTTGAGAAGATTCTCGAGGGCGTGGATGATCATCGGCCGCGTATTCTCGGGGATGATGACGTCGTCGAGATATCCGAAGGACGCCGCGACATACGGGTTGGCGAATTTTTCCACGTACATCTCGATGTAGCGCTGCATCTCGGTCTCCGGATCCTCGGCGGAAGAGATCTCTTTCCGGTAGAGAATGTTGACGGCGCCGTCGGCGCCCATGACCGCGATCTCCGCTGTCGGCCAGGCGACGTTGTAATCCCCCCTGATGTGCTTGCTCGACATGACGCAGTACGCGCCCCCGTAGGCTTTCCGCGTGATCTCGGTTATCTTGGGCACGGTCGCTTCGCAATAGGCGAAGATGAGCTTGGCTCCGTGCCTGATGATGCCGCTCCATTCCTGCTGCGTGCCGGGAAGGAATCCCGGAACGTCCTCCAGGGTGATGAGCGGGACGTTGAATGCGTCGCAGAAGCGGATGAACCGGGCGCCCTTGGTCGAGGAATCGATGTCGAGAACCCCCGCCATATGGAGGGGCTGGTTCGCGACGATGCCCACGACGTGCCCGTTCAGGCGCGCGAAGCCGACGACGATATTCCTGGCCCAGAGGGCCTGCACCTCGAAGAACACGCCGTTGTCGACGAGGAGGTCGATGATCTCGTTGACGTCGTACGGCTGCCGGGGATCGTCGGGAACGACGTCGGCGAGCTTCGGCTCCTTGCGGCCCGGGTCGTCGCTCGGAGCGGCGTACGGCGGGTCCTCGAGGTTGTTCTGCGGAAGGTACGAAAGAAGATCCTTGATTTTCGAGATGCAATCCTCGTCGTTTTCCGCCATGAAGTGGGCGACGCCGCTCTTGCTGTTGTGGGTGAGCGCGCCGCCGAGCTCCTCGAAGGTCACGTCCTCGTGCGTCACCTTCTTGATGACGTTGGGTCCCGTGATGAACATGTGGCTCGTATCCTTGACCATGAATATGAAATCGGTGATCGCGGGGGAGTAGACCGCGCCCCCGGCGCAGGGTCCCATGATGGCGGATATCTGCGGGATCACGCCCGAGGAGAGCGTATTTCTCAGGAAAATGTCGGCGTATCCGCCGAGGCTCGCGACGCCCTCCTGAATGCGCGCGCCGCCGCTGTCGCAGAGGCCCACGACGGGAGAACCGTTTTCCATCGCCATGTCGAGGAGTCGGGTAATCTTGCCGGCGTTCGCCTCGCTGAGGCTGCCGCCGAAAACGGTAAAGTCCTGGGCGAACGCGAAAACGTTGCGGCCGTTCACGAGACCGTGCCCGCAGACGACGCCGTCGCCGACGATCTTGTTCTCTTCCATGCCCGGCCACGTCGAACGGTGCGTCACGAAGACGCCCAGTTCCTGGAAGGTGCCCTCGTCGAAAAGCACATGAATCCGCTCGCGCGCCGTGAGACGTCCCGATTCATGGATCTTCTGTATTCTCTCGACGCCGCCGCCGAGGAGCGCCTGTTCGCGCTTTTTCAGGAGAATGTCGACTTTCTCTTTCTTGGCTTTCAAGGGAGATACCTCCTCGGGAGGTTTGATACGTGCGCGACCGGCTACGCAAGCCGGGAACGCGATGAGAACAGCGCCATTCTAGCCCATGCCGGGCGAACGGTCAACGGGAATGTAGTCGAAATGCGTTGTCAAAAGCGGCTATTACATCTAATATACGACATTCGACGCTTGCATGACGCCAAAGGATCGATCATTTTTCAAAGGGAGGTAGTTCGATGGTTATCCGTCAGCGTGCGAGTCTCCTGTCCGTCGCGTTTCTGCTCCTGCCCCTCGTTCTCTCGTGCGGGAAGGGCGGGAAGAAGGCCGAGAACGTTCCGGCCGACACAACCGTCGCCGATACGACGCTCTCGTATGTCTCCGAAGAGGTGAGCTTCGGTGTATTCTTCGACGCCGAGGGGATGCAGCGGACCGTGAAGCTGGGGAGCCGCGACAGGCAGACCACGATCTATATCATCGTCAAATACCCCGAAACGATGCCGATTGCCGCGGTCGAGTATCGGCTCGTGCTTCCGCAGGGGGTCAAGATAGAGAACGACGCGTACTACGACCAGCGCGCGGCGGTTCTCGGAATGTTCGAGCACGGCATCAGCGAGACCTTCCCCTGCGTACCGGGGCCGATGCTCGTGCTTCATACGCTGACCCTGAGCGTCCCGTCCGGTCTCAAGAACGCCGAGATCGCCCTGCTCGCGCACGAGAAGAGCGAGTTCATCGGCGTCGCGGCGTGCGACGAGGGGAACCCGCTCTTCGCGGCGTCGTCGTATAAGGCCGTTATAAATCCGACTGAATAATTCGCCGACGGGAAAGGCCGGTCTTCGCGGCGGCAGGTGAGCATTTGAAAGCGATGGCGAGAAAAATCCTCTTGCTGGCGTTCGTCCTCTCGCTCGCGCGCGGGACGAGGGCGGGCATCGTTTCGCCGAAGAACGGCGGAGCGTTTCCCCTTCAGTACCGTGAGCTCAAGGAACGATCGAAGGACGCTTTTGCCCTCAAGCGCGCCTGGATCGAGCGCCGCGCGAACCAGGTGCGGGGTGACGCGCGGTACCGGCCCGTCCGCTCCCCCGCCGGGACCTTTGCGCTGCGGAACGCCGACAGAGCGCTCGGCGGAGAGCTCGCGATTCCGGTCGTGCTCGGCCTCTACGCCGATATCTCCGTCGCGCCCTTCACGAGGAACGCGTTCGATACGGAGTTCTTTGCGGGGCCCTGGACGCCCGGCACGATCCGCCAATACTGGAGCGAGGTCTCGTACGGCCTCTTCGACGTGACGGGAACCGTGTTCGACTGGGTGCCGCTCTCGCAGAACGAAGTCTACTATACGGGCGGATCGTCGCAGGGCATTGCGCCGCCGCCTTACGGAACGGCGCGGACCGGCGATATGATCAAGGAAATTCTCGACGCGCTCGATCCGTCCGCGGATTTCGGCGCGTTCGACAACGACGGTCCCGACGGCGTTCCGAACTCGGGGGACGACGACGGATTCGTCGACGTGCTGCTTGTCGTTCACCCCACCTTCGGAGCGGAGTGCGACGGCATCTCGCCGCATATCTGGTCGCATTCGTGGACGTACAGCCAGTGGCCCGTTTCGGGAGGGCAGCCCTACGCGACGAACGATCCCGCGGCGGGCGGGGGTTCCATCAGGATAGACGACTATATCGTCGTCCCGTCCGTCTCGTGCGCGACCGGGATGATCGAGATCGGCGTCATATGCCACGAGCTCGGGCACGCGATCGGACTTCC
>JBFYZM010000338.1:0-13225 GCA_041309505.1 Candidatus Krumholzibacteriota bacterium | reverse complement strand
TGCGATATATCCGACCTTGCTCAACGGGTGCCTCCTCTCGAGAACATGTACCCCCGGTCGAAATCCGGGAAAGGGATCACGAGATTCTGTTTCCGCATTTCGGACATATGCCCTGCTCCGTCTTTCTCCGCTGAAGCTCCGTGGCATAAGCCGCCGCGATGATGCTTGCGGGAAGGATGAAAAGGCTGATGCCGAGAAGAGCGATAACTCCTGCGAGCACCTTTCCCGCCGGCGTGACGGGATAGATATCGCCGTATCCGACGGTGGTCATCGTCATGGCGCCCCACCACATCGCCGCGGGGATGCTGGAGAACGCGTCCGGCTGGGCGGCGTTCTCGATGAAATACATAAGGCTCGATGCGATGAGGAGCAGAATGACCGACATGGTAAGGGAGACCGCGATCTCTTCCTTTTTCGATTTCAGGAGGGCGGCCATCGTCTTGATCGATTCCGAATACCTGCCGAGCTTGAGTAGGCGGAGCAGCCTGAGCAGGCGGAGCATTCTCATGAATATGAGATCGACCGGTATCAGCATCGGAAGGATGAAGGGCGCGATCGCGATGAGATCGATGATCGCGAGCGGCGAGAAAAAGTACTTTATCCGTCCGAAAACGGGGTGCCTGTACGACGGGTTCTCCGTGCATATCCATATGCGAAGAAGATATTCCAGCGAGAAGATGATGACGGAGAAGAGCTCGAAATACCAGAAAAACGAGGCGTACCTGAAAGCCAGGGCGAGCACCGTATGCAGCGTCACCATGACGACGTTGCTCACGATGAGGGCGACGAGGAAGGTGTCGATGATTCTCCCCGCCGATCCGCCCCCGGGCGTCTCGAGTATGTCGTAAAGCCTCGTTTTCCATTTCGAGATCATCGGCAGCCTTTCAGGCAAGAGTCCCCGCGCGTTTCACGATCCGGTTCTCCTGATGACGAGAAGCGTCATGTCGTCCATTTGCGACAATTCGCCGGCATGGGCCCGCACCGCGGCCACGATGCGATCGATGAGCGTCGCGGCCGCATCCGCGCCGCCCGCCCGGAGGAGCGAGGCGAGTCTCGCCTCGCCGAATTCCTCTTCGTTCGCGTCGAGCGATTCGGTGATGCCGTCCGAATAGACGAGGAGCGTGTCGCCCGGGGCCAGCTCGACGACGCCTTCGGCGTACGAGAATTCCTCGAGGCAGCCGAGAACGAGACCGCCCAGATCGAGGCGCGTCGGCTCGCCGCCCGGTTTGAGCAGGAGGGGATAGTTATGTCCCGCGTTCGCGTAGGCGAGCCGGTGCGTGTCGCGATCGAGGACTGCGTAGAAGAGCGTGGCGAACTTGTCCGCGTCGGTGCTCCTGAAGAGGAGCGCGTTCGAACGCCTGAGACACTCGGCGGGCGACGGGTCGACCGGAACCTGACCGCGGAGCGTCGCCTGGAGATTCGCCATGAGGAGCGCGGCCGGCATCCCCTTGCCCGACACGTCCCCGAGACACAGCGCGAGCACATGATCGTTCACGTCGATGAAATCGAAGTAATCTCCGCCCACCGTCTTGGCCGGAATGCTCACGCCGGCGATATCGTATCCCGCGAACGCCGGCGCCTCCTTCGGCAGGAGATCCATCTGGATCTTGTAGGCGAGGTTCATCTCCTCCTGCATGAGCTTGAGCGCCTGCTCCTCCGCGAAGAGGCGCGCGTGCTCGATGACCTGCGCGGACTGTGTCGCGATGATCCCGAGGAGACGCGCGTCGGCGTCGGTGAAGTCGTCCCCGGCGCGTTTGTTGAACAGATTGAGCAGCCCGATCATCCGGCCCTTGAGCACAAGGGGGACGCTGAGGACGGAGCGGACGACGCACGATTCCCGGTCCGTTGCCTGGAAGCGATCGTCGTTTCGCAGATCGTTGGCGACGAGCGGCTTTTGATGTTTGAGCATCCATCCGGTGAGCTCTGCGTCGAGACGGTAGGGGAGGATCTCGCTCGACGTGTCCGCGCCGCGGACGATCGTCCGGAAGGGCGTTTCCACGCGTTTCGCGTCGAGGAGCGTGATCGTCGCCTGTTCGACCTTGAGATGCTTGATGCACTTATGGACGATGAGCTCGATCGTGCGCTCGAGGGAGGAAGCCGAGCTCACAGCCGTCGCGATGTCGTTGAGGATGGAGAGCTCGTCGACGGCTGAGCGGAGGCGCGTATTCTCCTTCGCGAGCCGGTCGATTTCGGAGCTATTCTCCCGATCAGCCATTGCGTATCCCCCGCGCGAGGTCCCGTTCCGAGAGGCCAGTGAGAAACCGAAGCCATTGTACGCAATCGGATTTCAAGTTTCAAACAATATTGCCTTGTGGGCCGCACAAACGTCGAGTACTCTGATTCCAAGCGTTTTCCGGAGCGATGCAGCATGCCGTACGTCCCTCTTCATGTCCACAGCGTCTACAGCGGCCCCGAGGGGATCATCGGAATCAAGGATCTCGTCTCGAGGGCTTCATTTCTTGGTTTTCAGGCCGTAGCGCTCACCGATCACCGCTCGACCTACGGGCACTTCGAGTTCTTCGAAGCCGCGCGCAGAGCGGGAATCAAGCCGGTGTTCGGCGCCGAGATCCAGCATGCGCCTCTCGCGGGCTCGAACGGGCTCTTCCACCTGACCATTTTGGCGGAAAACGAGGAAGGCTACCGTAATCTCTGCGCCCTTGTGTCGCAGCACACGACGCGGGGGAAAGAGACGCCGGTTCTTCCCGCGGAGCTCGAGAGCCGCCGGGCCGGGCTCATCGCGCTGACCGGCTGCCTCAAGGGAGAGGCGAGCCAGGCGATTCTCCACGGCAACATCGGCCGCGCGCGGGACGTCGTCCTGAGGCTTGCGCAGATATTCGGCGCGCCGAACGTATTCATCGAGATCATGAATCACCTGCGCCCGGAGGAGGAACTCGTCGCCGAGCAGCTCCGCATTCTCTCGGCGAAAGCGAACGTGCCGCTCGTCATAACGAACAACGACCGGTATCCGCAGAAGGAAGACGCGGAGGCGTATCGGCTCGCGCGGCGGATCGCGAGGAAGAAAGCCGAAGGAGAGACGGAGGAGCCTTATCAGGAATATTACCTCAAGCGGGAGCGGGATCTCGTTCCCCTCTTCGGCGACGAGCGCGCCGCGCTCGACCGGTCGGGAGAGATCGCGGAACGCTGCACGGTCGATCTCGCGCGCTCGGGGCGGATTTCGTTCGCCGGCGCCGCGAACGCGCAGGAGGCGCTTGTCGATATGTGCCGGCGGCGTTTCCTTCTCGCGTTCCACAACCGCCCGGCCGACGAGCGGACCTACCTGTTCCGCGCCATGGAGCGGGAGCTCGCGGTCGCGCGCGAGGAGGGGCTCGGCGACTTCCTGATTTTTCTGCGGGAGCTTTTCTCGAACGCCTTTGCGCGGGGGATCTGGATCGAGCTCATGGGGAGCGACCTGCTCGAGAGCGTCGTCGCCTATCTCCTCGAGATCAGCCCGCTGAACCCGATCGACCACGACCTCGTGTTCGAATCGTTTTCCTCTTCGAAGCGCGGCTCGATTCCGCCCGTCGAGCTCATCGTGTCCGAGCAGCAAAAGGACAGGATCGCGGTCGTTATCGCCGGGCTGATCCCCGGTTTCGCGCCGTGCTTCCGGATCGCGCATGAGGAGATGTCGATCGTTACGATCGCGAAGGAGATCGCGGAGGTTCTCGGCGCTTCCCCGGAACTCCGGGAGGAGCTCTCCCGCATTCTCTCATTCGAGCGGCGCCACAGGAGTCTCGCCTCCCTGCTCGAGAGCTCGGAGGCCGCGCAGCGCCTGTACAACGCCGAGCCGCTCGTGAAGAGCGTTCTCCACGCCGCGTTTCCGCTCCAGGGGAAGATCCTCCATTTCACTCTCGATACGTCGCGATTCGTCATTCTGCCGCGGGAGATCGAGGGATTCTACTCCGTCATTGCGAATGCGGCGGGCGAGCGTTTCGCGCAGCTCGGCGGCGCCTCGATCGAAGCGGCGGGGGGATGGATGCTCGGTGTTCAGCACTCCCATTTCCTCGCGGCCGTCGAAAAAACCATCGAATCGATCCGGGGCGAGGAGGGCGCGTGCGCCCTGCCGGGTCTTTTCGCGGGGTCGGGGAGAAAGCGGTGGACGCCCGAATCGCTCGACGATCCGCGGGCGTTCGCCCTCATCTCGTCGGGCGAAACCACCGGCGTGTATCTGCTCGAGAGCCAGGGAATCCGGGATCATCTGATGCGGATCAGGCCGGACACGTTCGGCGAGCTCGTGAACGTCATTTCGCTGTACCGGCCGGGCCCCATGGAGGGGAGGCTCTGGGAGCGGTATCTCGAGAACGCCGGCAAGAAGGGCAAGGTCTACCTGCCGCACCATTCTCTCGCGCCGATTCTCGCAACGACGAGGGGAGTGCTGCTGTATCGCGAGCAGATTCGCGAGGTGCTCGAGGAGGCGGCGGGTCTGCGCGGGAAGGACGCGGTCATGGTTGAGGGCGCTCTGTGGCGGAAGAATTCCGGCGAGCTCGTATCGGCGCGGCTCGCGTTCGTCCGCGGGGCCATGGAGATGGGACTGAACGAAGAGGACGGCCAGCGGATATTCGATTTTCTTCTGCACAACGTCGCGTTCACGCACAGCAAGTCGCTCAGCTGCGCCCAGGCATCGATGAGCTACCGGACGGCGTATCTCAAGGCGCACTGCTTCGAGAGGTATTTCACGGCGCTCCTCAACGCGAATCTCGGCGTGAAGGACCGCGAAGGCAAGTATCTCGAATACCTGAAGGAAAAGAGAGTCCCCGTGCTTCCCTACGGAATAAACGCCGACGCCGTCGCGTTCTCCTTCGAGGATGGCGTCATCAGAGCGCCTCTCCTGGCGGTCATTGCGCTCGAGAAGACGGAGTGGGACGCCATCGTCGAGGAGCGCATCTACCGGGGGGACTTCGCCTCGTTCGAGGAATTTCTCGTGCGGATGAAGGACCGTCTCTCAATGGACGCGGCGATGGCTTTGGTAGGCGCCGGCGTGTTCGACGACGGCGGCATATCGCGCGAGAGCCTCAGATACGCCTGCGATTCGTTCTACCACGGAACGAGCGCCCCGGCGCCGCCGCCGTATGCCCATCCGCAGCGTTCGGCGCGATCCGGCAAGGCAAAGGCCTCGACGAATCAGATCTCCCTCTTCGGACCCGAGCGCGACGACGGCTCGTCGGGGCCATCGGACGGCCGGAGTGGAGGAAAGGGGAATCGATCGTAAGCGAGGCTGCAATTCGCGTCGCGGCGCCTTTTCAGGTTGACGCATGCAGGTCCAATTGATAGATTCCATCAAGCTATTAGGCGTCCCTATCGTCTAGTCCGGATCAGGACACCGCCCTTTCACGGCGGCGACACGGGTTCAAATCCCGTTGGGGACGCCATTTTCATGATTAGCACGTAGCTCTAATGTCCGCTAAGGGTTAGTTCTGCCTTATCGGATACTGCCGGCGCAATTGCCTGCGGAATTCGCTCATTCTGAATAGAGGCTCTTTATGGCTCCCCACGTTACGCTCTCGGTGGCAAGGGGAGAGCAATTGCCGAAGTATGCCTTTTTGGTGATGCTGAAATACCGCCAGGGTTGATTCACCTGGCAAGTCCAGACCATTCTCGCGTGATCCAGCACGCCATCTTCTATGTATAGATGGCCCGGAGGTTTGACCTCGGTCACGTCCTCCTTGTGAATCCAGTGCCAGTCGTATTGGCAACCACTGTAATAGAACATGAGACCCGTCATGAAATCGGTTCCCGTATAGTGATCGACCACGGCCGGATTGACTTGCACCGGGCCGCGAAAGAGGGTTCCGTTCCATATCACCGCGAAGCAGGCTCCCTGCACCCCGTCGGAACTTGATGAGCACCAGGACCAAACGGTGTACCGCGCGTTGGATCTCGGCCACGGGACGCAATTCTGGACATGAACATTGTCTACGTACAGGCCAATCGATGCAGCTTGCGCAGAATCGAATGAAGCAGCGCTAAGAAGAATCGTTGCCGCTACGAAGACGGCGAGTGTTCTTCGCATCATAGACCTTCTTTCTTGGCTGATTTGGCGATTGCCGTTTCCACCGCCCGTAAGAAGTATTCTAGCATGTCAAGGAGGGCACATCAATCAAAAAGAGGTTTAGATCGATTGTTCCGATTGACCTGAGCCGCCAACGTCTGTATTTCCAACAGAAAGGTTCTGGCAGCGTCCCGTTGAGAACGCCAGATTTTTGTCATCCTCTGAGCGATAGGATTCGGTTTTCCTGCAAAATTGTTTTGAGTAGGGACTTTGTTATGCTATTGTTCTTTCGTTAAGCACTTTGCGCCCCGAAGCAGAAGGGTGCGGCGGATCGAATTCGGACCGCCGCAGGACGAACGGGTGGTCGGGCCGCCATCCAAACAAAGCTAATGGAGACATTGCTGAAGCATGCTCCATGGCTGCGTCCGGGATCGGACGTTGTTTGGGAGGCTGCCATGTCGAATCAGTCCGAATCCAAGCACAATGGTACGGAGCCCGCGCCGATAGGATGTTCCGGTCTTGTTATTCGCATGATTTGGCTCCTTGCCGGCAACGCGGCGCTCTTCATGTTGGCCGTTCTTATTTTCCAAAAGCGTGGTTTTTCTGCTCTCGACGCAGGCTTCTGGGCGATTGTGGTTGCGCTCGTATTGCTCCGTTACGTCGATATCACCCGTCTGAAAGGGCTCACGGCGAATAGCGAGCCGGCCACTCTGAAACATTGGCGAAGCTACGTCGTCAAATTGCTCCTGATTTCCGGCACGATGTGGGGGCTGGCGCACCTGCTGCCGCTCAGGTTCTGATTCGGCGTCGAGCGGGGAGAATATAGATTTGCCGCTACGAATGTGGTATTATCCACAGGGGATAATCACAGATGAAACGGGTATTGCTTTTTGTTCTTCCGATTCTTGTCATTATCGCCGCCGGGCTCGCGGTTCTCGGTATCGTCCAAGTACGTTCGGTGCGGGAGAGACTCTTGGACGATCTCAGGCGCAAGGCGAGAACGGTAGCCGAGAGCACCGCATTTTCAGCTCGCGACATTCTCAAGAATAACAACGTGGAGGAGGCCAAGCGGCTCGTCGACGGCTTTCAACTGCGAGAGCGAATTCAGGGCTGTATTATCTACGATCGGGAGATCAATGTCGTCGCCGTTACCGAACGCATTGCCGATTGGAAGGAGCCGAACAGCACATATCTGAAGCTCGTGGTCGAGACCAGGACGGCTCGGGGCGATCTCGAGCGATTCGGGGAATACCGGGTGTATCGGTACGTTCAGCCCGTGTTCGACGAGAACGACGATCCGCTCGGCCTCGTCGAAATCGTGTACGACACCTCATACCTCCACAGCACATTGGCCGAGCTATGGCGATGGATCAGTTTCACTCTGATCGGCCTGGTATGTCTTATCGTGCTGGTATCGTTTATCGTTGAACGGCAGACATATATTCTCCCCATTCGTCGCCTCACCTCATGGTTCAGCCGCTTCCAGAGGGGCGAGGCCGACAAACTGAGTCCTTTCAGAGCGAAAGGGGAGTTCGGAAAACTCGTCAGCGAGGTCGAGCAGGTGGCCCTCAGCCTCCGCGTAGCGAGGCGGGTGGTGTCGGATGAGGCGCATTCCCGCCTGCAGCAGGAGGATAGCTGGACGGAGGCGAAACTACGGGACCTCGTGAACGCGAAGCTCCGCGAGAATCCCCTCGTCGTCGTCTCGAACCGGGAGCCGTATATGCACGTCATCGACGAAGCGAGCGGCGAGGTGAAGTGCGTGCGCCCCGCGAGCGGGGTCGTGACCGCGATCGATCCGATCATGCGTGCCTGCGGGGGAACGTGGGTCTCGCACGGAAGCGGCAACGCCGACAGGCGATTCGTGAACTCGAAGAACAAGCTCGGCGTGCCGCCCGGCGACGACCGGTACATTCTCAAACGCGTGTGGCTCACAAAAGACGAGGAAGACGGATACTACTACGGCTTCTCGAATGAGGGGCTGTGGCCGCTTTGCCACATTACGCATACGCGTCCGATCTTCCGGGAGAACGATTGGCGAATGTACGAGAAGGTGAACCGCATATTCGCCGAGAGCATACTCGAGGAACTGCCGGCGCGAAATCCTCTCGTATTCATCCAAGATTACCATTTCACGCTCCTGCCCAGGATGATCAAGGAAAAACGTCCCGATGCGACCGTTGCCCTGTTCTGGCACATTCCCTGGCCGAATCCGGAGTCATTCGCGATCTGCCCATACCAGCACGAGATTCTCGAAGGTATGCTCGGATGCGATCTCATCGGTTTTCACGTTCAGTTTCACTGCAACAATTTCCTCGAAACCGCGAATAGACTCATGGAATCCCGAGTCGATATGGAAAAGTTCAGCATCGTGCGCGATGAGAAGGAGACGCTCATCCGTGCCTTCCCCATCAGTATCGACGGCTATTTCGGCGACAAGACTCCCGCACCCGAAGCGGGTCAGGCGGAACGTATCCGGGCTGAGCATAGGCTCGAAGGAAAGATCGTGGCGATCGGCGTCGATCGCGTCGACTACACAAAGGGCATTATCGAACGCATCCTCGCGATCGACCGATTTCTCGATAAATACCCCGAGTATCGCAAGCGATTCGTCTTTATTCAAATCGGAGCGCCGAGCCGCACGCACATCAAGCGCTATCACGATTTCGCGGCGGAAGTCGATGATCTCATCCAAAAGAAGAACGAGAAGCACTCGGACGAGACGTGGCAGCCTATCATTTATCTCCACAGGAATCTCCCGCCCGAAGAGGTCAGGGCATACTATGAAATCGGCGATATCTGTATCGTCGGCTCGCTTCATGACGGAATGAATCTCGTCGCCAAGGAGTATGTCGCCGCCAAGAGGGGCGCCGATGGCATGCTCATCCTGAGCCGGTTCACCGGGGCGTCGCGCGAGCTCGCCGATGCGGTGCTCATTAATCCGTACTCGATCGAGGAGTTCGCGGACGCCATCAAGTTTGCGATCGAGATGCCCGCGGCGGAGAAGCAGCGGCGCATGGAGAATATGCACAAGATAATCGTGGAGAATAACGTCTTCCGCTGGGCGGCGAAAATCGTCACGGAGCTCACCGCCATGAAAAAGGACGCGATTACAATAGATTGAGCGGCTTGCGGCCCGGCACCCCTGGGTGGCTGAAAGGACCCGGCTTTGAGATATCTCTTTGATCATTTGGACGAGTTCGAAGAAAGGATGAGGAGAAGACATATTCTTCTGATGCTCGATTTTGACGGTACTTTGGCGCCGATCGCGCCGACTCCGGACGAGGCGGTGCTCCCGGACGAAACGCGGCGAGAGCTCGAGCGGCTCGTGGAAAGTCCCGTATGCTCGGTCTGGGTCATAAGCGGCAGGGCGCTCAACGATCTCCGGGCCAAGGCAGGGATCCCCGGCATCACGTACGTCGGCAACCATGGACTGGAAATGGTCCGACCGAATGAAGAGCCGCGGAGCATCGACATGCCGCAGTTTCAGACTATGCTCGAGCGCCTGAAGGAGGAGTTGGCTGCGAGACTGGCCCCCTTTCCGGGGGCGATCGTCGAGGACAAGGAGCACTCGCTTGCGGTCCACTACCGCACGGTCGCGGAAGAGGATAGGCCGCGCGTGAAAACGGCTGTGCATGAAGCGATAGCGGCATCGGGAGGCGAGCAGGAAATCGAACTGGGCGCCGGCTCGATGGTTCTCGAGCTCGGGCCCCCGACCGGCTGCAACAAGGGAACGATTGTGTCGTCGCTTCTCACGTCAGAGGCGCCGAACGGGGGCGGCACGAGCATGTTCGCGATCTATCTCGGCGATGATGCAACAGATGAGGATGCGTTCAAGGCGATGAGGGGGAGGGGATGGGGGGTTCTCGTCGGAGCGCCGAGGATCTCATACGCGGAGTATTATCTCAAAGACCCCGGCGAGGTCCTGATGTTTCTGCGTTTTCTCGTGGGGCGATGCGGAAAGGCGACATAGAGGATGGACGCGTTGATGCGGGCGGCGGACCCGTTCCGAGTCTATACGAGGATGAACCTTGCCGAACTGACCGGTCTCTCGGCGTCATCGGTCAAGGATCTGCTCGGTCTCATCAAGAGTGTTCCCGGCTCTTGCATCTATCACCACACGCATCGATTCCTTCAACAGCACCAGCATCTGTCGCCGGAGCCGCCCAATGATTTCGCCTATTGGATCGCGAACTCGCTCGGGGATAGCGAGCTCGGGGAGCGGCTCGCGAGCATCGATATCATTCAATACTCTACCATCCGGGCTTTGCGAACGGAGATTGCCGCTACGATCGAGAGGCACCTCGCGCGAGATCCGCTCGCACAGGAGCGAATCGCGCGGGCGGGAGAGGAGTTTCATTTCATAAAATCGGTGAGCTTCATTCTCCCGACGGAGCATGTCGCCAATGATCTGCGGGAGTTCGCGGACATTCTGAAGAAAATCACGATAGATTCGATCTACTACCATGTCTTCGAAGCGAGGTTGCGCCTCGAACGCGCCACGAACGATTTTTCTCTCTGGATCGAGAGCTCTCTCGGGGAGCAGGCTCTGGCGAGGGAAATCACGCGCCTCGATCCTTACACGCGCACGCTCGATAATCTTCGCATGACGCTCATTCACATCGTTGAGAGGAGAATCTCGGAGGATAATGGCGCGCATAGATGAATATGAGCCGATCGTGGGGCGGGCGATCATCGATGACCTGCGGCTCCTCTCGGAAAGGCTCGAGGGCAAGGTCGTCCAGAACATCAACTCGACCTCGGTGGGGGGCGGCGTCGCGGAGATATTGAACCGCATGGTCCCCCTTTTGCGCGATCTCGGAGTGGACGCACGCTGGGATCTGATAAAGGGAGGCGAGCAGTTCTTCGGCGTTACGAAGAAACTGCACAACGCGATCCACGGGCAGCGCGAGGAAATTACGAAACGCGACTTCGAAGTATTCCGCGAGACGAGCGCGCAGAATATCCGCGATGTTCATATCTACGGCGATATCGTATTCGTCCACGATCCCCAGCCCATCGCCCTTATTGAAAAAAAAGACGGGAACAAATGGATTTGGCGCTGCCACATCGATATTTCGAACCCTGATAGAAAAGTATGGAACTTCCTGCGCCCGTACGTTGCGCGCTACGATGCGGCCGTTTTCTCGGCGCCTTCCTTTTCGCAGCGGCTTCGCCTCAAGCAGTTTCTGATTGCGCCTTCAATCGATCCGCTCAGCGACAAGAACAAGGATCTCCCGGAGGAAGCAGTCGAGGCGGTGCTCCAGAAGTATGGTATTTCACGCGGCAAGCCCATCGTGACGCAGATTTCCCGTTTCGATCGTCTCAAGGATCCTGTCGGCGTCATTGAGGCGTTTCTGCAAGTAAGACGGTATATCGACTGCCAGCTCGTTCTCGCGGGGGGCACCGCCGCGGACGATCCTGAAAGCCTGCAGGTCCTCGAAGAAGTGAGAGAGAAGGCGCAACGGGATCCCGACATCCATATCTTGCTGATGCCCCAGAACGATATCGATATCAACGCGCTGCAACGTGCCTCGACCGTCATTGTGCAGAAATCGATCAAGGAAGGTTTCGGCCTTACCGTCTCGGAGGCTCTCTGGAAAGGGAAGCCCGTGGTCGCGTCGAACGTGGGAGGCATTCCTCTGCAGATTACTCATAAATATTCGGGCCTTCTCTGCCATTCCGTCGAGGGAGCGGCCTTCGCGGTCAAGCAGCTTCTGAGCAGCCCCGAGTATGCCCGCAAACTGGGGGAGAACGGAAGAGAGCACGTGCGCAACAATTTCCTTCTCACGCGCCACCTAAGAGATTACATGCTCGTATTCCTCTCGCTATATCACCCGGACGACATCGTCTATTTGTGAATTGGGTGCCGTTCGATGAACCCCCGGAATAAAGATTCGTTTTCGGATTGACTCAGACGGCTAACTTTTGTATTCCTAACAGGAATATCCGGATGGCGCCCCGTCGGGAGCGCCGGAATAATCGCTATTGAACCGGTTCCGGGATTTGTTTCGAACGGGAATTCACGATCTCCGGCGCCGGGGCTGGTCCGTCGATGCACAAGGAGCGAACGATGAACGGTTCACGGGAAAAAGCAGTTTGCACTCTCGTCGCCATTGCCGTTATCCTGTGCGGAATGAGTGGAGCACATGCACAGGTCGCTACGCCCGGCTGGATGAAGGGCTCGATCGCGAAGCTCGAGACCGAGCTCGTCGCGAAGCACGGCGAAGCCGTGCGCGCGGACGCACGCCGCGGCATGGAGCAGGTCGCGCAGTTCTGGCGCGCCGAGGACGGAGGGGCGGCCGTCTTCGAGGAGTTCGTGCTTCAGAATTTCGCGGGTGACGAGAAGACGCGCACGGAGCTGTTCGGCCGCTTCGAGGGGCTTCTCGACAAGCTCAACGGGCACATGACCGAAATCGGCCTCGCCTTCAGGTGGCAGACCGATCTCGATATCGGACCGGTGCTCCCCGTCGACGAGATTTTCGCGGGATACGATCCCTCGGCTCACGTCGGCGACGATTTCTTCCAGAACAAGATCGCCTTCATCGTTCTCCTCAACTACCCGCTCACGACGCTCGATCAGCGCCTCACGGACGGCGCGAAATGGTCGCGGCGGCAGTGGGCCGAAGCCCGTCTCGCCCAGCGCTTCTCGAAGCGTATTCCGGCGGAGGTCAATCTCGAGGTCGCGAAGATCAATTCCGCGGCCGATCGCTATATCTCCGGCTACAACATCTGGATGCATCACCTCGTCGACGCGAAGGGAAACCGGCTTTTTCCCGCGGGGATGAAGCTCCTTTCCCATTGGAACCTCCGCGACGAGCTCAAGGCGGATTATCAGGACAAGAAAGACGGCCCCGCCAAGCAGCGCATGATACGGCAGGTGATGGAACGCATCGTCACCCAGACGATTCCCGCGGTGGTCGTCGACAATCCCGGTGTCGATTGGAACCCGTACACGAACGAGGTGAAACCGGCGGCGGTGAAGGATTACGACGGCGACGCAGCGGTTCCGGCGAACGTCACGAACAGCCCCGAACCGGATACGCGCTATGCGATGCTGCTCAGCACGTTCAGGGCGGCGAAGCTCGTGGATCCCTATTCGCCGACGGCGCCTACGCTCATCGCGCGGCGCTTCGACGAGAACCGCGAGATTCCCGAAGCGCGGGTGAAGGAGATGCTCGTCCAGGTCGTTTCCTCGCCGCTCGTGCCGAAGGTGGCGAAACTGATCGAGCAGCGCCTCGG
>JBFYZM010000337.1:0-8331 GCA_041309505.1 Candidatus Krumholzibacteriota bacterium | reverse complement strand
ACCTGCTCGAGCCCGGGAGATTTTCTCCCCTGGTCGGGCGCGTCGCGCACCATGAGCGGGGCGATGCCACGCACGGAGGGAGCCTTGAGCCGGATCGCGAAGCCGTCGCCAGAGTCGAATGACGCGGAAGATCCGGATCCGAACGTGAATATCTGGAAGGCGCACGCGCGCTCCAGCGGATACCCCCGGTGATCCCTGCCCCGTATCGTGAATATATTCACTCCGCTCGCGAGGCGCGCCGCCGGCGCGAAAGCGATGAAGTCCCGCGGGCCGGTCTGAAACACGCCGAGCGATTCCCCGCCCGCCCCGCCGGAGCGGCGCACGGAAGGGATCGACGCGAGCGCCCGATCGGTCCTGATCCCCAGGTAGAGCCCCTCGGGGCGAAGCTCGGGAGAGGCGTCGCAGAAAACGCTGTCCCGCTCGTCGCGCGGATCGGGAAATCCGAAGAAACGCGAGGTCTCCGCTCCCTCGCCGTCGCGGACGACGCATCGATAGAGCGCACCGGCATCGGACGCGGACGACGCGACGAGCGAGCCCGAGGATTCCTCAAGCGCGACGGCGCTCCACGTCGCTCCCCCGTCCGTCGATACGTTCAGATCGGTCGAAACGGATCCTCCGTCGGGGTCGAACGCGTCGATTTCTATCCGCGGCGCGCCGGAAGAGATCCTCCGCCCCGCCTCGATGCCCGGGCTCCGCTTCAGGACGAATTGAAACGATCCCCGGGCTTCGTTCCCCACCGCGTCGCGGACGACGATCTCTCCCCGGTGCAGGCCGGCCGGAAGAACGACCGCTCCCGCCCTTCCCGTATCGTTCGTGACGACGCCCCATCCCTCGCGATCGGGCATTTCATTGCCCGATTTCCTGAAAAGGGTGAAAAAGCGCCCCGCGGCGTCTCCGCCGCGGTCCTCGTACTCGAGGGCGATATCGCCCGAACGGGAGTAATCGAACGTGCGGTTCCGGACGCGATACGCCGTTTCGCCGTCGATCAAAAGCTCCACCGAGTACGGCCCCATGCGGTAGGAACCTCTCACCTGCTTATCGTACGCGCTCACGCCGAAACCTATGAGCCCGTCGAGATACAGGGTGCCGTCGAGCACGAAGCGCGAGTCCTTCGACAGGCGGAACCTCCTCGTGCAGGGAACGGGCGAACCGTCCACGAGGCTTCCCCACGACAGCGGCACGACCTCCAGCGCCGAGATAATCGGCGGGCACGCGTCGGGAACCTCGTACAGGCCGACGAGCGGATTGAACGGCCTGCCCCCGGCGTCGCGCATCTCGAAATGGAGGTGCGGGTGGGGCGAGCCCGAGGAACCCGAATAGGCGACCGTTTCCCCCGGCGCGAAGCGGAAAGCGCCGCCCCCTATCTCGAAATCGCACGAGTTTTTCCCCCGCTCGAGCCTCCAGTGGTACGAAAGCGAATCGAGCGCGCGGCTGAAGCCGTTGAGATGCGCGTAGACCGCCGTGCGGCCGTCCCCGAGCCTCACGTAGAGCGCTTTTCCGTACCCCGCCGGCGATACGCGGATCCTCACGGCCTCGCACGAGTCGGGGGCGATGCACGGAAGCCCGATGCGGCCAAAGGCTCTCAGATCCACTCCCGCGTGGTAGTGCCCGTCGCGATACTCGCCGAAGCTCGAGCTGAGCTTCCGGGGCTCGTTCAGCGGCCAGCGGAGAATCTCCGCGCGCGCCGCTCCGGTCGCGCAGAGGGCGACGACGAATGCTATCGCATATCTTGATTTCATGGCGGATGCACCGTATCACCAGGGTCGACCGCATGTCAATCCGGGCTTTAAAAGAATTGCATTCGCGCTCGCAATATGCTAATTTATCTGAGATTTTCGGACGAATGCGCTCGTGATCGAGCCCGGAATAACCTGAAGAAAAGGAACATCGAGTATGCTCAGGAATTTGCGCGAGAAGACGAAGACGATTCTGTGGATCGTGGTTCTCACCTTCGTGATATCCATCTTCGCGGTATGGGGAATGGACCTCCGGGGACCCAATCAGCGGGACTTCGACGTCAACATCGCCGGGAAGGTCGATAAACAGGAGATCTCCCAACAGGCCTATGGCGATATGCTGAACCAGATTTACGCCCAGGTCAAGATGCAGAAGGGGGAGAATTACGACCCGAGCGATATGGAGCGCGGTCTCATCGCCGATCAGGCGTGGGAGCTCGCCGTGCAGGGAAGGCTCATGCAGAAGGAGATCGAGAAGCTCGAGCTGCAAGACGTCTCCGACGCCGAGCTCGTTTCGTTTCTCCGGCAGAACCCCCATCCGTCCCTCCAGAACGTGTTCAAGACCCAGGACGGGCAGTTCGATTACCAGGCGTACCTCAGAGCGCTCGCCGATCCCGAAGTCGATTGGACCGAGCTCGAGCGATGGGGCCGCGCGGCGATACCGGAGATGAAGCTCCAGACCTACCTCGTCGCGCAGATCCACATCCCCGAAAACGAGGTGCTCGATCGCTTCAAGGAACAGAACGTCGCGATGAAGGCCCGCTACGTGCAGATTCCGATACAGAAGACCGAAGGCGCGCCCTACGAGCCCTCCGACGCCGAGCTCCGCGAGCTCTATGAGCGGGAGAAGGAAGACTTCAAGGCGCCCGCGATGCGCCGCGTCCGCGTCATGGAGATCGAGAAGAAGCCCACCGCCGCCGACGAAGAGGACATGCAGGCTCGCGCCGCGGACATCCGCGAGGACATCGTGAAGGGCACGCTCGATTTCGCGGAGGCCGCGAAGGAGTATTCGGACGACAACGCCACCGTCGATAAGGGCGGAGACCTCGGATTCGTCAAGAAAGGGAATATGGCGCCCGAGTTCGACGCGGTCGCTTTCGCGCTGAAGCCCGGCCAGGTCAGCGAGCCGGTCCGGACTTCGCTCGGCTATGAGATCATCAGGATCGAGGAGCGCAAGACCGATAAAGGTATCGAGACGGTCCGCGCGAGGCATATTCTCATGAAAGTCGAGCCGGGAACCGATACCGTCGACTCCCTGCAGACGGTTCTGAGGGACGTCAGCGGCGAGATCCAGGACAAGGGATTCGAAAAGACGGCGGCGGATCGCGCGTTCAAGACCTTCGACACGGAGCCCTTCGCGCAGGGAATGTTCATCAAGGATCTGGGCTTCGCTCCGCGCATCGCCAGCTTCGCGTTCAACTACAAGACGGGCAGCGTGAGCTACGGCATCGACGGCGAGACGTCGATCCGCTTCGTGAAGGTGCTCGAGGAGATACCCGAGCAGGCGAGACCGTTCGAACAGGTGCGAGCGCAGCTCGTCGAGAAGCTCCGCGCGAGCAGGGAAGCCGGCGCGGCGCTTGCCATAGCCGAATCGCTCCGCAAGGATATCCTCTCGGGCGCGTCCTTCGACGCGGTCGCGAAGGCGAAGGGCCTCGCGGTCAGGGAAACGCCCCTTTTCAAATCAGGCGATCCGATTCCCGAGATCGGATCCAACACGACCTTCCACGCGGCTTGCAGCTTCCTCGCGGTGAACGCCGTGAGCCCGCCGATCGAGGGATCGGGCCGCTACTACGTGATCAAGCTCGTCGAGCGCACGGAACCGGATATGGCGAAATACGTCGAGGCGCGGCAGGGTCTCATGAGCGAGATGCGCAACGAAACGGCGAACCGTTTCATGGCGAACTGGTACCAGGGTGTCAGAGACAACGCGAAGGTCGAGGATCTGAGGGAGAGATCGCTTCAGTAATCAGCCTTGTTTGTCTTTTCCTTCGCCGATCTCGGGCTTTTTCCCGGTAGAGGATTCGATCTCGGTCCCCATATCGCGCGAAGCCTTCTTGAACTTCTGGATTGATTTCCCGAGCGCCTCGGCCATATCGGGAAGCCTCTTCGGCCCGAAGAATAGAAGCACGATAAAAAGGATGATGAGAAGCTCCTGCCAGCCGACGGGCCCGAAGAAGCAGAAGCCGGGTCCGAGAGTCGCGAAAATCATGGTGTCCTTCCTTCCTTTCAGGCGTACATTCGCAGCAAGAGCGCGACGAATACGATTCCGAGAACGCTGATGAGGTTCACCTTCAGGGAGAATCCGAAGGTGAGCGAGAACACGAGGAGATCGAGGTCGAGCGGGCCGACCTTGAGCACCTTTCCGGAAACGAAGAGATCCCTCATCACGTTTCCCTCGGGCAGGAGGAGCGCGATCACTTCCCCCACGACGCTCCCGACGATCACTCCGAGAAAGAACACGAGAGCGACGAGCCCGATGCGTCTTTTTGCCGCCACAGCGTAACCTCCTCGATCATTATACACCGCGCCCTTCCGGGCGACAAACCCTAACTTCTTCCTCGGGCGGATCCGCGGATCCTGTCGTATCCGACGATGTAGGTGGCGTCGACGAGGGGAGCGGGATGTATCTGCTCCAGGATCGTGTGGCATCCGAGAGTCTTCGCGAGCCTCCGCATGAGGCGCGGATTCCCTCTCCGATCGACGAGAACCGATTCCCCGAAATCGAGACGCTCCGCGTTATCGACGATGAGAACGTCGATCCCCTGCAGTCTGAGCTCTTTCGCCACGTCCCTGGCGATGCCCGTCTCCCTCGTTCCGTTGAGGACCTCGATCTGGAACGCGGTCTCCTCGTCGCGCGCGAATCGCGCGCCGAGCCCCAACCACCGCACGGCGAGGGAGAATCCGATGAGACCTGCGAGCAGCGCGACGAAGATGACCGCGCGCGGACGTTTCTTCCGCTTGCCGACCATCCTCGTCATGTCCGCCCCCTCCCGAAATGGGGAGCGAGCTTTCGGTAGCACTCCTCGAGCGCCTCCGAGACGACGCGCGTTTCCGCGAGAGCGGTCATGAAATTCGTATCCCCGCTCCACCGCGGGCAGAGATGCACATGAAGATGCCCGGCGATCCCCGCTCCCGCTCCCTGCCCTATGTTGATCCCGATGTTCATTCCGTCGGGATGATACGCTTCGCGAACGGCCTTCTCGCCGCGGGCGAGGAGCGAGACGAGCTCGCGCCCCTCGTCGGGCGAGATCTCGCCGACGCGCTCGATGTGCCGCTTCGCGACGATCATGATGTGGCCGTTCGTGTACGGAAACATGTTGAGAATGACGAACCAGTGATCCCCCCGCTCGAGCACGCCCACTCGCTCGTCGTCCGTCTCCTTCTGGATCTCGCAGAAGAGGCAGCCGTCCTTCTTCGGCGTCGCGAAATACGCGCTGCGCCACGGTGCGTAGATTCTATCCATCCCTTTTCATCAGCCTTTCCGCGGCATGGAGCTGGTCGACGGTGTTGATGCCGAGCACTTCCTCCCGCTGATCGCACCGGTACACGGCGACGCGCTTCCCCTCCCGCTGCAGGATCTCCATCACGTCGGTGATATAGTATTCCCCCTGCACGTTGCGGCGCCCGACCCTCTTGAGCGCGTCGAAGAGGTCGGCGCTCTCGAAGCAGAATATGCCGCTGTTGATTTCCCTGATCGCGCGAACCGAGTCGTCCGCGTCCTTGTGCTCCGTGATGCGGAGAAACGCTCCCCGAGCGTCGCGCACGATGCGCCCGTACCCCGCCGGATCGTCGATCTCGGCGGAGAGAACGGTCGCCGCGGCGCTCTCGCCGCGGTGGAACGAAACGAGGCGCTCGAGCGTGCGGGGACGCAGGAGAGGCGTATCGCCGTTGAGGACGACGATCGTCCCCGCGAAACCGCCGAAGCTCTCCTCCGCCATGAGCGCCGCGTGCCCCGTGCCGAGACGCCGCTCCTGGAGAACGAATTCCACGCTCTCCCCCTCGAGCTCTCGGCGCACGGCGTCGGCCTGGTGTCCGATCACGACGACGACGCGCGCCGGCGACACCGCCTGAACCGTCTCGAGCACGTGTCTGATCATCGACGTGCCCGCGACGGGGTGAAGCACCTTCGCGAGGTTCGATTTCATCCGCGTGCCTTCGCCCGCGGCGAGGATCAGCGCGGCGAAGGCGCTTCGCTCATGCATATCTGCTCCATTCGGGAAATTCGAGAACGATCTCCTCGACCTTCCCATCGGAAACACTGAGAGCCACGTTGTCGATGAGACGCGTCCCGCCGATTCGTCCGGCGCACGCGAGGAGGACCGCCCCCCCGATCCTTTCGAGAGGCCCGAGCGTCGCGCCGTCGATCGCGCTCGCGTATTCTACGTCGAATCCCGCGGCACGCATGGTATCCGTCATCATCGCGGCGAGCGGCGCGGGATCGCGTTCCCCGGCCTCGATCGCGGCCCTCGCCGCCGCGAGCCCCGCGTACATCGCGGGCGCCTTCGCGCGGGCCTCCGGGTCGAGATACCGGTTCCGGGAGCTCATCGCGAGGCCGTCCGCCTCCCTCACGGTGGGCCCGAGCCGGATAGCCACGGGAAAATCGAGGTCTGCCGCCATTCTCTGTATGACGAGAGCCTGCTGGGCGTCTTTCTGGCCGAAGAAAGCCGCATCGGGCCCGATGATATTGAATAGCTTCGCCACGACGAGGGCGACTCCCTGAAAATGATCGCGCCGCGCGGCGCCGCAGAGAACGTCGGATAGCCCCCCGACCGATATCCGCGTCCGGTCGGCGGCGGAGTAGAGGTCGGCGCCGTCCGGATGAAACAGGAGGTCGCAGCCGAGATCCTCGAGCATGGAGCGATCCGCTTCGAAGCTCCGCGGATACCTCGAGAAATCCTCTTTCGGCCCGAACTGTTTGGGGTTTACGAAGATCGATGCAACGACGTAATCCGTGTGCGCGCGCGCCATCCGGACGAGGCTCGCGTGCCCTTCGTGCAGCGCTCCCATCGTCGGCACGAAGCCGACCCGTGCCCCGGCTTTCCTGATTTCATCGACGGTCCGGCGAACCTCTCGAGGCGTGGTAACGATCTTCATTTCCCGGCGGTCCGATCCTTCTTCCCGCCTTCCGCGTCGTAACTGTGCTCCATGGCGGGGAAACGCCCTTCCTTCACTTCCCGGACGTACGCGGATACGGCCTCCTTTATCCTGAGCCCGAGATCCTCGTATTTCTTCACGAAGCGAGGCAGCGGTTTGTCGTGGATCCCGAGCATATCGTGGACGACGAGTATCTGCCCCGAGCAATGCGGCCCCGCGCCGATGCCGATCGTCGGGATCGAGACCGCTTCGGTTATCCGCTGCGCGAGCTGCCAGGGGATCCCCTCGAGAACGATGGCGAAACATCCTGCCCGCTCGAGGGCCTCCGCGTCGCTCACGAGCGTATCCGCCGACAGGCTGTCCTTGCCCTGGACGCGGTAGCCTCCGAACTGATAGAGCGATTGCGGCGTGAGCCCGAGATGCCCGACGACGGGTATCGACGCGTGAACGATCGCCTCGATCACCGGCACGTAGCGCTTCCCTCCCTCGAGCTTGACCGATTCGGCGCCCCCCTCCTTGACGAGCCTTCCCGCGTTCCGTACGGCGTCCTCGACGCTCGCCTGATACGACATGAAGGGCATGTCGGCGATGACGAGCGCCTTCGGCCGGGCCCGCGCGACCGCCTTGCAGTGATGGATGATCTCCTCCATCGTGACGGGAAGCGTGTTTTCGAAACCGAGCACGACCATCCCGAGAGAGTCGCCGACAAGGATCATGTCGACTCCCGATTCGTCGACGATCTTCGTGCAGAGATAGTCGTACGAGGTGAGTGAAACGATCTTCTCCCCCCTCGCTTTCATGTCGAGTATCGTGCTCTTCGTTACCTTGTCTCTCATGACAGTCCCGGCTCCCATGAAGGCACGTAGAATCGCGTGCCCGTGAATCGGTCCGTGATTCTCGCGAATAGATCCTCGAGGTGCTCGCGGCTCGCCGAGAAATCGAGACGATCGGTATTAACGATGAGGAGGGGCGAGTCCTCGTAGTGGAAGAAGAAATGGTTGAAGGCATCGTTCAGGCCGCTCAGATACTCCTCCGTGATCCCCTTTTCGTAGCTCCTCCCGCGCCTGCGGATCCGGTCGAAAAGGACGCCCGGAGACGCCTGGAGATAGATGACGAGATCGGGATTCACGATTTTCCCCCTGAGCTGTTCGAGGAGTCTGTTGTAGAGCACGAGCTCGTCGTCCTCGAGAACGACGTTGGCGAAAATGCTGTCCTTGGCGAAGAGATAGTCGGCGACGATGAGCTCGGAAAAGAGATCGCGCTGCGAGATGTCGCTCTGCTGCCGGAAGCGGTTCAGGAGGAAGAAAAGCTGCGCCTGGAACGCGTATCCTTTCCGATCGTGGTAGAATTTCGAGATAAACGGATTGTCGTCCACTTCCTCCAGAAAGAGGGCGGCGGAGGACTCCTCCGCGAGGAGCCTCGCGAGCGTCGTTTTCCCCGCTCCGATGTTCCCCTCGACCGCGATGAAGCGAACTCCGTTCGCGGCGAGCCTGGCCTTGAG
>JBFYZM010000336.1:0-3009 GCA_041309505.1 Candidatus Krumholzibacteriota bacterium | reverse complement strand
TCGGAGCGGGAATGTCCGGCGCCATCGCCGACACCCGCTAGCTTTGCAAAGGGAAATCCATGTTGGGCCGCTCGCGCGCGAGAAACGCGAGCGCCTCGGAGAGGGTCGGAATGCCGGCGCGGCCGCCGAGCCTGCGGCATTTGAGAGCCGCGACGGCGTTCGCGAAAGTGCAGGCCCGCATCGTGTCGAGACCCTCGAGCACCGCGAAGAGATACGCTCCGTGAAAGACGTCCCCGGCGCCCGTCGTATCGACCGCCTTCACCGCGAATCCAGGAACGTCGACGATCTCCGAGCCCGAGAGATAGGCGCAGCCCTTCTCGCCGAGCGTCACGACCGAGGCTTTCGGGCCGAACGAGTTCAGCGTCTCGAGCGCCTCGCGGAGGCTCTTGCCCCCCGAGATCTGCTCCGCGAAATGCTCACTCGCGATGATGTAATCGCAGAGCGGCAGAAGCTCGCGCACTCCCTTGCGGAGCGATCCCGCGTCGATGAGCACGGGGACCTTTGCAACGCGCGCCGCCTCCGCCGCGACGAGCGCCGCCTCGGGCTCGAGGTCGTCGATGAAAAGCCCCCGCGCCGCGCGAACGAGGTCGAGATTCACTTCGCGAGCCTTCAGGCGCGAGACGCTTCCTCGCGTCCAGAGAATCGTTCTCGCCGCGGTGCCCGCGTCGACCATGATGAACGCGTACTGCGACGTCGCGCCCGGCTCGATGACGACCGACGACACGTCGACGTCCTCCCGGCGCAGCTCCTCGAGCATGCGCTTGCCGAAGGGATCGTCGCCGACCTTGCCGGCGTACGCGGCGCCGAGCCCGAGACGCCTCATCGTGACCATCGCGGTCGCCGTGGGACCTCCCCCTTGTATCGTGAAATCGCTCACCTCGAGCTTCATGTTCTCGGCGGGCAGGTGCGGCACGATGCCGAGGTAGTCGAGCGCGGTGTATCCGATGCCGACGGCGTCGAATTGTTTCTGCATGCTTCTCCGTTGCCCCTTTCGTGCGATCGCCTCCGATGCTAGCTGAAGGGAATGGGCAAGGCAACGGGAAATCCCCCTCGCCCGAGAAACCTCCCGCGGGAGACTCGCTCGCGAAAGCGCCTTGCGAATTCGCTCTCGAGAGGCTAGAATCGACGCTTCGCTGAAAGAACGAACCTCACAAGGAGACGCACATGAAGCGCATCGGATTCTTCCTCGTTATTCTCATGCTGTCCCGCTCCGCCTCGTCGGAGCCATGGGTATCCTTCGGAGCCAAAGCGGGGCTCTATTCGTCAAATACGACGCAGATCCCCACCGGCTGGCCGGGAACCGCTTTCAGGAACGGGTTCGCGGCGGGCGTCTATATGGACTACGCGTTCAACAGATTCTTCAGTCTGCAGCCCGAGATCCTCTACGTCACGAAGGGACTCGACGGCGGATTCGAGAGCTCCGGATTCAACGCGAGCTATACGGGGCGTTTCGATTACATCGAGATTCCCCTTTTCGCCAAGTTCACGGTAGCCGGAAAGAGCCGCTTCAGCCCCTATTTCTTCGCGGGTCCGGAAGTGGGGATCAATCTCGCCGCCGACGTCGATTTCGAATACGCCGATACGAGAACGGACGAAAGCGTGTCCGGTTCGTCGGATTGGTCCGGGATCATGAACATAACGGAAATCTGCTTCTCGTTCGGCGCGGGATGCCGGTGCGCAATCGGCCTCGGAGGAATCACCGCCGATGCGAGGTTCGACCTCGGCCTTTCCAACGTCTATTCGGGAGGAGAGGTGACGACGGAGATCGGCGGCTACGAGTACACGGAGATCATCCACGCGGGGAACAGCAAGAACCTCGGTTTCGCCCTGCTCGTCGGCTACAATTTCTGACGGCGCGCCGAGCGTACGAGAACGGGAGCAGTCGGCATGAAACAAGCGCAGCTGTTTTGCCACTTCTGCGGGGCGCCCCTCGGGAGCAGGGAATCCGAAGGCCGCGAGCGCCTCTACTGCGAGGCGGAGCAGCGCTTCATCTACGAGAATCCCATTCCCGCGGCGACCGGCATCGTGACCGACGACGCGGGGCGCATCCTCCTCGTCCGCAGAAACAGGGAGCCGGGGAAGAATCAGTGGGCGCTTCCGGGCGGATTCATCGAAATGCACGAGAGCCCGGCGGATGCGGCGAAGCGCGAGCTCGAGGAGGAGTGCGGGATCGTCGCGCGCGATCCCTCCCTCGTCGACATCATCTACCAGGAGAGCAGATTCTACGGCACGTCGCTCCTCATCGTCGGATACTCGTTCGCGGGATTCGAGGGAACGCCCCGCGCCGGGGACGACGCCGAGAAGGTGCGCTTCTATGGCTTCGACAAGCTGCCGAAGCTCGCGTTCGAAGCCCACGGCCGTTTGATAAGGAAATACCTCGAGAGGCGCGAGGAGCTCCGCAGGCTCTGGAGCGAAGAAGTCTAGAGAAGGCAACGAACGATCGGCCGGCCTCGATAGCGACCAATCCAGGCAGCATCACCGCGCCGCCGGTTCAAATCCGCAATCGCTCGATCTGATCGTCGAGCGCAGGCGCGATATCGAAGCTCCTCTCCTCATCCCCTCTTCTCACGACCACCTTCACGGACGGAGAGCTCTTCGCGTCGCAGTAGCGCGCGACGAGCGCAGCGCCGAGGCGCAGATCCTCGTCGGTCGCCGGGCCCTGCACGAGTACCGTGGGCCCGGGAACGTCGACCGGCGTAGCGAGCCATTCGAGCCGCCAGGCGCGTTCGAGGTAATGGTTCTCGATCTCGCGCCTCCCGACAACCGCCTTGACCGCCGGCGACAACCTGAAATGACGCCCGACGGAGAAGAGGAGCGTCTCCTCGTGGGTGAGCGGCGCCTCGCCCCGGTGCTTCATCCAATCCTTGAACTTCGCCGCGTAATTCTCGTCCGTGAGCATGCATCCGCCCGCCGGCGAAGAGTACCCCGTCACGCCGAGCTCGGCTGCGAGCTCCATCTGGCGTCGCCTTGAGCGTCCCTGGATGTCGAGGAGCCCGTCCCGCGCGATCC
>JBFYZM010000335.1:0-13670 GCA_041309505.1 Candidatus Krumholzibacteriota bacterium | reverse complement strand
GAAGTACTCGGCGAGCAGGTGGATGTCCTCGATCCGTTCCCTGAGCGGAGGAATCGTGATCGGAAAATCGTTGATGCGATAGTAGAAATCCTCAAGCATTTCGCCGTTATGGCACATCGTGAGGAGATCGCACTTGGAGGCGAAGAGAATCCGCACGTTCACCGGAATCATCTCGTTGCTGCCGACGGGCCGCACCTTCCGCGTATCGAGGAACTGGAGAAGCTTGCCTTGGAGGACGAGGGAGGTTCTGCCGATCTCGTCGAGGAAAATCGTTCCTCCGTCGGCTTCCGCCAGCAGCCCCTTCTTGTCGCAGATCGCTCCGGTGAACGATCCCTTCACGTGCCCGAAGAGCTCGCTTTCGAGGATCGACTCCGGAAGCGCGGCGCAGTTCACGTGAACGAATTTCCTTTCGCGGCGCGGGCTCAGATTGTGAATCGCCTGCGCCACGAGGCCCTTCCCCGTGCCCGTCTCTCCCATGAGAAGAACCGAGGAATCCGAGCGCGCCACCTTCTCGGCGAGGCTCAGGATCTTGAGCATCCGCTCGTTCCGCGTGATGAAGTGCCGCAAATCGTCGCCGTGCTTCGAGTCCTTCTCCTCGGCGCCCGTGCCCGCCGGCACGACGCATCCCTGCACGAGAAAATCGATGAAACCGGCGTACGTCGCGACGACGTCCGGAACCTGCCCCAGCCGCGGCGGCATGCCGCTCGCGCCGTCCGCCTGGAAGAAGAGCAACCCGAACGGTTCCCGGTCCCTGCACAGCGGGTGGAAATAGAGCGGTCCTTCGCCGCCGGGCAGAAGATCCCGGATCCCCGCCGATCGCCTGTCGTGGAGAACGTCCGTGAGCAGGGCGCTTTCGGAAACCTCCGCCTCGTCGCGCGCGAGGAACCACTCGGTGAGCTGGCGCGACACGGGATCGGCCATTCCGCGCTTCGCGAGCACGGTGATCTTGCGGTTCCCGTTGCCGCTCCCGAAGAGCGAAACGAATCCGTGCCCGAAGGTAATCTTGCTCATGAGATCGCCGAGGAGATAGTCGAGCACCGTCACGAGGTGCGGATTCCTGGCGAACGAGTGGGAGAGCTCCGGAGTAACGCCCGTTCCCTCGGCCGCGGCCGAAAGCGTGAGCGCCACCTCTTCCTCCATGCCGCGGCGGAGGCGCCGCACGCGCCTGATGAGATTGCGGTCCCGCAAATCCTCGGCGAGCCGCTGCGCCTCGTACATATGGAGGAGACAATCGTCGCGGTTCTTGAGCTCCCGCTCGATACGGGCCATGAGAAAATGGCATTCCGCCATATCCCGGTATTCCTCGGACTGCTCGAAATACGCCAGCGCGCCGTTCATGAGCTTGCGCGCCCTGAGAAGCTCCCGGTCGCCTCCCTTTCCGAGCAGATGCTCGCTGAACATAAGAGAGGCGCGGTTCGCTTCGTACGGATTATTGGCCTCGCGAAACGTCTTCATGCTCGCCGCGACGTATTTCTCCGCCTCCGGCTCGTTCCCGAGGAGGGCGTGCGCGAGCCCCATCGAACGCTCCACGAATCCGATCTCGTAGATTTCTCCGCTCTTCACGGCGATGTCGAGCGCCTTCGCGCCGACGGACAGCACCTCTTCAAACTTCCGCTGCATGAGAAAAACTTCCGTCTCGCGCCGGAGGACCTCCGCCACGATGTCCCCCTCGAGCGACATCTTCTTCGCGCGCGCGAGGGACGTGGAGTAGTTTTCGAGCGCTCCGTCGAGATCCCCGCGGGCGACCATGAGATCGCCGAGGTATTCGTCGGCGAGCGCGATCTCGCGGACGTACCCTCTCCGCTCCGCGATAACCCTCGCCTCGAGGAGGTGCTTCTCCGCGGCGGGGAACTCGCTCTTTCTCGCCTGGGCGAGTCCGAGCATCAGCGTCGCGCGGATATAGAGCTGATCGTCGCCCGAACCGAGCGACATCTTGCGCGCCTTGGAAAACTCGCCGATCGCCTGGGCGAAGTTCCGCGATTTCAAACAGGTGATCCCGAGATTGAGCGTCACGCGCACCCGGTGCTGCGTGAGGCCGAGTTTGTCGCACAGCTCGAGCGCCCGGGCGAAGAAATAGTTGGCGCGCGAGAAACGGCACGCGTCCTTGTGGAAGAGACCGAGGCTGTTGAGAACGTACGATTCGCCCACCGCGTCGTCGACCCGGCGGTACGACGACAGCGCATCGAGAAAATACTGCTCAGCTTCGTCCTTTCGTCCGAGCCGCGCGTAGCAGGTCGCGATGAGCCGTTGAACCCTGCCCACCTCCCGATGATCGTCGCTCGTCCGCAGAAGCCGGTACGCCGTGCACGCCTCGTGGAGCGCTTTCTCTATCGCGCCGTTCTCGCGGAGTATGACGCCGCGAAGGCACGCGAGCGTGCCCTTTCCGAACGAATCGTCCTCTTCGCAGTGGGATTCCGCGCTCTGCAGGAAAGTCGCGGCCTCGCGGAAAAGGCCCTTCTGCACGTAGCAGTCGCTTATCTTGCGGTAGATCCTGAGAAGCTCCGCCGGCTGCGGGGCGACATGTATCTTCTGAAGAGCCTTCTCGTAATATTCGAGCGCCACGGAGTAATTCTCCGTGGAGAAATGCATATCTCCGAGCTCTTCTTCGGCACCTACTGTTTTATATTTCGGCTGGGACTTTTTCTTCTCGTATTCGAAATCGTCCTTGCCTTGGCGATCGTCAGGCATCGGTTACTCCAGGAAAAATGGTCGGCGAACCATTACCTATTCAACCGATTTAATTGTACCCGGCCCAGATGAATCCGGTCCCGAGACGACACCGCCGCCGAGGTTCTTGTTGATCGGCTTGGTGTCGGTGATATCGCTCCCTCTGCCGTTTCCGTAATCGTCCGCGTCCCCGCCCAATTTCGTTCCCGCGCCGCCGCCAACGCCTATCGGTTCGGGCTCGATCGGCACAATGACGATTCCCCTGAGCAACAATATGCTCCGGTAGAAAATGCCGTACATCGATTGGATCCGATATTCCAACGAAGGGCGCGCAGCGAGGACCGGGGAGGAAACGAGGGTTGATAGAACCAGAAGCGTCGACAGGAGCAGAACCAGCTTCTTCATGCTACCATCTCCTCCTTATGGAACCCGCAGGTTCCATAACACACATCACAGAACCCCATGCACCATAAGTATATTAATGCGCGCACGCTTTAAAGTCAAATAAAAATATCGGAAACCTCGATAAAAAACGGCCGGTTAGGAGATTTTTCGGGGATTTTCCGGGCTGAGTGGAAACACTCATCGGAGAGAGGATAAAAACCGAGATTAATCGTCGTCGGCGAGCGCATCTTTCCGGAATTCTATGCCGAATTTTTCGAGCTTCTTGTACAGATTGCTCCGCTGCATATCGAGCTGCCGGGCCGTCCTCGAAACGTTCCCGCCGTTCTCCCTCAGCTTCTTCACGAGGTATTCCTTATCCATGAAGTCCTTGAATTCCTGATACGTCTTGAGAGCGAACGGATCCTTGCGGGCGTCCTCGTCGCGAACGAGAGCGAGCGCGGGAAGATCGTCGCGGCCGATCACATCGGACGAGGTGAGGATGCAGAGACGCTCGATGAGATTCCTGAGCTCGCGCACGTTACCCGGCCACGAATAATCCATGAGCGCGTCGAGCGCTCCTGCCGAAAGCTTCTTCGGAGCGCGCCCGAGCTCGCCGGCGACCTCGTCGAGAAAATACTCCGCGAGAATTGTGATGTCCGATTTCCGCTCGCGCAGCGAGGGTATGCGAATCGGAACGACGTTCAGGCGGTAGTACAGATCCTCCCGGAATCTCATCCTGGCCGCTTCCTCGAGAAGCGTCTTGTTCGTCGCGGCGAGAACCCGCACGTCGACGTGCTTCGTCTCCGTGCCGCCGACGCGCTCGAAAGCCGATTCCTGCAACACGCGGAGCACTTTCGCCTGCGCCGAAAGGCTCATGTCGCCGACCTCGTCGAGAAAGAGCGTGCCTCCGTCCGCGAGCTCGAACTTGCCGATGCGCTGCGATATCGCGCCGGTGAACGAACCTTTCTCGTGCCCGAACAGCTCGCTTTCGATCAGATCCTCGGGTATGGCGGCGCAGTTGACCTCGATGAAGGGCTCGTCGGCGCGAAGCGAAAGCTCGTGGAGCTTCCTCGCGACGAGCTCTTTTCCCGTGCCGTTCTCTCCCATGATAAGCACCCGCGCGTTGGTCGGAGCGACGCGCTTGATCGTCTCCATGATGGCGAGCATCTCGGCATGGGCGCCGATAATATTCGTCTTGATGCCGATCTTCCTCTGCAGCTGGACGTTCTGACGGGCCAGCTCGGCCTGATTGACGCCGTTGCGGATCGTCAGCAGCAGCCGCTCCATGTCGATCGGCTTCTCGAGGAAATCGTACGCTCCGAGCTTCGTCGCGTCGACCGCCGTGGAGATCGTCCCGTGCCCCGATATGATGATGACGGGAAGACCGGGATGCAGCTCCTTGAGCTTGCCGAGCACCTCGAGACCGTCCATACCCGGCATCTTGATGTCGAGCAGGACGACGTCGATGCGCTCGCTCGCGGCGAGATCCAGGGCGGCCGCGCCGTCCGCCGCGGCGAAGGTCTTGAACTTCTCGTACGAGAGCAGCCTCTCGAGCGAGCTCCTGATACTCTCTTCGTCGTCGACGATCAGAACCCGTTTGCTCATTCCGACGCTCCCCCCGTGAGCACGACTCCCCAGCGCAGATCCCGCGCGGTGACGCTGAACGCCTCGATCCCGAAGCTCCGGACCAGGGCCTCGATCAGCGCGAGCCCGGCCGGAAAAAGCCTGATCCGCTCCGGTTCGAACGGAAGGCTGCGCTGCCTCCCCGCGCGATAGAGGCCGGCGAGGCGTCTCGCCGTGAACGCGAGCTCCTCGCGCGTGATCGGGCGCATTTCCTCGAAACCGCCCGCCGATTCGCGCATGCGCCGATGGAGCACGGCGAGGCTCACGGCCGATCCGCCCGTCATGAGCATTGTAGAGTCTCTCGGGAAACCGGGCAAGCGATAAACGCCCCCCTCGCGGACGCGCCCGCCCGCGACGGAGCGTTCGATGCTCTCCGCGAGGAGCGCCGAAACGCTCCGCGCGCGCGATCCGCGGCCGAGGAGGCGGCGGACGCGGTGCGTGCCGAGAGGAAGGCACGCATACCCGGCCATCGAGGTTCCCGTTCCCCAGGAAGCTTCCGTGCTCGTGCCCCCCGCGTCGACGAGAAGCACCGACTCGTCCCTCGCGCGGAAGAACGAGGCGCCGATATAACCGAGCTCCGCTTCCTCGCGCTGCGACAGAACCTTGATGGAAGCGCCGATCGCGTCCTCGAGGGCGCTTCCGATGGCCCGGGCGTTGACCGATTCGCGAAGCGTGTTCGTCGCGACGAAAGAGGGCCGCGCGCACCCCCATCCTTCCGCCTCGGCGGCGAGATCCCGGATCGCGCGCCCGGCCGATGCAGCCTTCTCCGGAGAAACGCTTCCCGACTCCGCCAGATCGTCTCCCCATCCCACGTACCGCTTCGCCTCATGGACCGAGCGGATCTCGAGCGCTCCCGCCTCTTCGCCCGTCGATTCGGGAAAGACCGCGTCGAGCACGAGGAGCCGGAAATTGCTGCTCCCGAGATCCACGCATCCCCGGATCTCGTTTTTTCTGTAGGATCGCCGTTCCCTATCCCGTATCATCGATCTACCGCGGCATCGCCGCGCAAGGGCGGGAACCGGCCATGGACAAGCTCAACATCAAGAATCTCTCCCTACGCGAGATCTCCGTTCTCGTCGAAGAGCTCGGCGAGAAACGCCACCGCGCGGCGCAAATACTCAAATGGCTGTACCAGAAAGGCTGCGACCGCTTTTCCGAGATGACCGATCTTCCGTCGAGCTTCAGGCGCGTTCTCGATGACCGGTGCGCGATCAGCTCGCTCCGGCTCGCGGAGAGTGTACGCTCGCGCGACGACGCGAGCCAGAAATTTCTGCTCGAATCGGACGATCGCGTTCTCTTCGAAGCCGTGCTCATGGAGGCCCGCGGACGCCGGACGATATGCATCTCGAGCCAGGCCGGGTGCGCGCTCGGCTGCACGCTGTGCAGGACGGGAGAGGGAGGATTCGAGCGGGATCTGCGGAGCGACGAGATTCTCAATCAGATCCTCTTCTTCAAGAAGGGCCACCTGCCGCCGCGGGAGCGCTTCAATGTTGTCTTCATGGGGATGGGGGAGCCGCTTCTCAATCTCGAGAATCTCGCGAGAGCGCTCGAGATCGTCAATTCCAACGACGCGTTCGCCCTCGGCGAAAAACGCATCACGGTGAGCACGATCGGCATTCCCCCGGCGATCCGCGAGCTCGCCTCCCGCGATCTCAAGTTCTCTCTCGCGATATCGCTCAACGCGACGACGGACGAAACGCGCACGCGGCTCATGCCCGCGGCTCGAGACATCGGCGACACGCTCGCGGCGGCCCTCGAGTTCGCCCGCGCGCGGAAAACGCGCGTGACGATCGAATACGTGCTCATCGCGAACGTCAACGATTCGCCGGAGGACGCGAGCCGGCTCGCCGCCCTCACGGCGGGAAAACCGTTCAAGATCAACCTGATTCCTTTCAACGAGTGGGACGGATGCCCGCACCGGCGGCCTTCCGAGGAGCGCATCGAAAGGTTCATGGCGCCGCTGCTCCCCACCGCGCCGGCGGTCACCGTGCGAAGAAGCCAGGGAAGCGACATCTCGGCCGCCTGCGGACAGCTCAGGGGTCGCCGGTGAGACCGAACCGGCGCCGATCCGATATGCGCGGGATCGAAGAAAAGGCGGGAGCAGGCGCTATCTCGCGAGGAGCATCTTCCCCGCGGCCCTGAATCCGGCGGAGCGCACCGCATAGAAGTAGACGCCGCTCGGCGCGGCATTGCCGTGATCGTCCCTGCCGTCCCAGCGCACGGAGAACTCATCCCCCGAAATCGTTCCGCCGCTGATGCGCCTCACGAGCGATCCGTCGACGCGGTAGATCGACACATCGATAGCGCCGGCGCTTGCCGGAGCGCGGCCGTTGAAAACGGCCCGGATCGTCGTCGAAGGATTGAACGGGTTCGGATAGTTGGAAAGAGCGAAGGGCGCCTCGCCGGGACGCGCGTCGCGGGCGAGCTGTGCCGGAGCGACGAGCGCCACGAAGAACTCCTCGAGACCGTCAACGTCGTCGGGCAGAGAAAGTTGCTGATTCTCGATTCCCCCCGAGTATCGCGATTCGTCTCCTCCAAAGAGGTATCTGAAATCCTCCGCGAATATCTCGGCGGGTCTGTTCGCGCGGGGAGCGTCGGCGGAATAGACGGCGGCGTCATCCAGCCCTCGCAGCTTCAGGTAGTCCGGCCACGCTCCGTCGCTTCCCTCCGGAGCGAAACGCCGCTGGAAAACGTGGCCGAGCTCGTGCGTGGCCGTGAAAGCGGCGAGGCCGCGATCGATCTCGCGCACGCCGGGCGACAGAAAGATCTTGTCGCCGCAGGCCGAGCTCGCGAGGATTCCCGAGCGCGGCAGCGGGAGCACGTAGACCTCGACGTACATATCGACGTTCGCTCCCGCGACGTCCGTTTTCGCGAGGGCTTCGACCACCCATTCGACGTTCGCAGGATGAAAGGAACCGTCTCCCTTGTTCGCGATCTGCGGATCGAGAATATCTTCTATGAGCTGATAAGACGTGCCGTCGTTCAACCGGAAAATGAGACGGCCTGCCTGGTCCTTGCTCGTCATCGCCATGACATCTTCAGGCGCGAACAGCCGGATTTCGAGACCGTTCTCCAGATACAGCAGGGAATTTTCACCAGCGGCGCCGCGCACCGGCACGAGCAGGCACGAGTAGATCAGGAATATGCAGACCCATCGTATTCTATTATATCCGAATATGTTACTTCTCATTTCTTCCCTCTGAATCGAAGCCCTGTTCCAGAGATCATTCGATTCGCTGCACCTTGATTCTGCAACCCACATTCCTTTGTGAAGTTAACAGGCGCACTGCCCCCGCCCCTGCTTGATCGAAAAAGGATTGGGTCCGAATTGACGGGTCCTTGGCGAGATAATAACTATTTACCAGTAAATATGTTACATTCGCAGGTGGCGCGGATCGCAGCGCGGATAGGAATGCTGGCGAGGAGCGAAATTCATCGCCATGAGGAGAATCGGGCTTCTCCTTATGAGGGAGAATCGGGTTTTTTAACCCAGATGGCGGGATTAACGAGGCTTGATATTCATCATATTTTATTTATTAATAATAAACTATGAGAGATGTCCTCATGCCGTCGGCTTATGGGAAAAAATACGCTAGAAATCGGTTCCGGCCGTCATGTAGAACGCAGGCGAATTCGTCCCGTTGGTCGCCATCTCGAGCCGGATCAGATCCCGGAAGGGGGATATGAGCTCCACCCCGAGACCTCCCGTCGTGTAGAACCTCGTGCCGGGAGCATCGCGGATATCGTCCATGAGAGCTCCGTTATCGATGAAGGCGACCCAGTTCATCGTGAAATCGAATTTCCCGATCTTCGGAATGCGGAAAACGCGCGTGCCGACGATTCGCGCGCGGTACTGAAGCGTGGTGACGATCTTGACCGTGCCGCGCATCTCGTCGTCCGCGAAACCGCGGACATCCCTGACCCCGCCGAGCTTCATATCGAGGTATTTCGGGGTGTTCCCTTCGCGGATATCCCCGTCGACGGCGAGGATGAATGCGCGGGACTCTCCCGTCGGAACGTAGAAGCAATCGGTGATTCCATAAAAGATATAGTGCTGCTCCGGCCCCGACACGGAAGCATACCTTCGCAGCCGAATCCTGTGGAGCATGCCGTTGAACGGCGATATATGATTGTCCCTGCTGTCATACTCGAGCTCGGCGCCGGCGGAGAGGAAGTTCTGAAAATAGAATTCGCCTGAATAGTCGCCGGATGCGTCGGCGAGCAGGAGCCGCGTCTTTCGCCGCTCGAAGGAGACGCTCGTTTTGAGCCAGAGCTGTTTCATGAGGCTCTGCGTGAGCGGAAGACCGAGCCCGACGCTCGTCCCGACTTGCTGCTTGAGGTATTCCTCATCGGTATCCACCGGATCGGTGATGCGCCGGTACGCGTAGGTATCGAACCGGAACGGCGCCCGGCGCCCGAGAGCCCAGGGATTGCTCCAGGTGAAGCTCGCGCCTTCCTCGCGGTCCGTTCTCATGAGGAAGGATGCGGCGAGATCTTCGCCGAGCCCTCGAAAATTCTTGATCTTCCACGTGGCCCCGTAGCTCAGGCCCCTCTGGAAATCGTAGTTGACGACCGGATAGGGAATGCGCATGAAGATAGCCGGCCGCTCGACGATCGCCACGCGGAGACGGCATCTCCCGGACTCGCATTGATCGGCCGTCATGCTCACTTCGGCGAAATAGCCGAGGCCGCGGAGGTACTCCGAATCTCTCCGGATAAACCGCTCTTCGAGAACGCCCCCCCGCTTGGTCGCCATCTCGCGGAGAATCGCGATCGTTTTGGTGTGCGTGTTGCCCGTCACGACGATCGAATCGACGGTGAATCCATAGTAGGGTTCGAGGTTCTTGCAGTCGATGTCCGGCCCCGTCGAGATTTCGCCAGGCTCGTCGGCCCGGCCCCCTCCCCCGTGCCGCGTCCAATCAAGCCACGAGAACCGGGCCGCCGCGCGAGAGAGAAAACCTCCCGCGGCGCATGTATCACGCGGCTCGGTTCCCGCCCCGTCCCCGGCGCGCGCTCCCGGCGCCGCGCATATGGAAAGAACGATGAAAAGGAACGCCGGGAGACCCTTCCGCGCCAACGGGCTCACGATCGCTCGATGCAGATAAGCGAGTAAATTCACGTTTCAAGATAATAGGGGAACGGAGCGCTGTCAAAGGGGCAAAGCCCCCTCGCCGCCGGGCGCCGGCTTCGACGCGCGGGAGATGCTTCCCCCCTTCGAGGAAACGAACGCGCCGACGCCCGTCATGACCGCCACGAAGGTGGCGAGACTTCCGACGACGCGCAGCATCGCGCGGGCCGGCCCCATCCACGGGTTGAAGAACATGAAGCCCGCGATGATGCCGAGAATCGCGAGCAGGAAGATCCCGATAAAACCGCGGACGTATATCGACTCCCGCTCCATGTTGCATTTTCTCGCGACGAAAGAGCCGAGCGCGAGCGCGCTCACGAAGTACCCGAGCACAAACAGAGCGATGAAGGAGAGAACGAGGAGCACGGCGACCGGAATGCCGACGATCGTAATCGCGAGAATGATCGAGAGAACGGCGACGAGCACGGTTCCTGCGAAAAGAACGAGGAGACCCACTCCGAACGATTTCAGAAAGGACCCGCTCGCGTGCGCCGAGGCGACGCTCATGCGCTGCGCGAGCAGATAGAAAACGATGAGCATGAGCAGAACGGCGATGATGAAGAAGACGACCTTGGCGCCCGCGTTGAACATCCCCTCGCCGAAGGGGCCGATCGGAAAGACGAGCCCGTTGCGGTGATGCTTCCCGATGACGGCGGTTTCGCCGCGGACGATCGAACCGTCGTCACGGTTCACCTCGCCGAGAATCGACACGACTTCCCCGTTCACGATGGCGTCGGATCCGAGATCGACGGAGCCGAAAATCGCGGCGACGTCCCCCATGACCTTGCCCTCGATGACGATATCCCCCGCGATCGCCACGACGTCGCCGTTCACGAGTTCGTCCGGTCCGATGAAGATCCTCTTTCCGAACTGCACCACGTCGGAACCCTTCACGCGGAAGAACCGCTTGTCTTCATCCTCGCCGAAAACCGTGACGAGCGATTCGGGAAGATCCTCGAGCCGATCGGCGACTCTCTTGTTGAGCTTGTCCAGATTCTTCGCGTCGATGTCGAGGATAACCCTTTCGGAACCGTCCGACTCGATCTGGATGCCCTCGTCAGAAATCGTTATCCGCGAAGTTTTCTCCGCCTTCGCCGCTTTCTGGACCTTCTGCGGCGCGGGCGCGCCCTTCGGAACGGCGACGGTGTCGGCCGTCGAATAGACGCTCGACGACGCGACGGACGCCCCGTGCGCGTTCTGATACCCGCCCGGGGCGTGCATGTCGCTCGAAATGAATCCGGTGACGATGAGCAGGAGCTTCACGACGGCGCCGTTACAAAATGCCAACATGTGTCTCTCCTTTTCCGCGTGCCGCGCCGAGCATCCGGCGAAGCACGACGGCGACGAGTATCAGCGATACGATCGCCGCGGCGATCTGGGCCGCGTTCAATCCGGTCGCGTACCTATGAAACGCCCTGAAAAGCGTCTGGCCGACGATTTCGTAATTCCTCACGGCTCCGGAGCTCTTCCAGATCGCTTCAATCTTGTCGAGAAGCGCTCTCGCGAAAATCGTTCCCGTCCAGAACGCCTCGGCGCTGTGCCGGATGGTCGTGATCATGTAATCGAAAAGCGGTTTGTACACGGCGATGAAGAACAATCCCAGCGACGCGATGAGGGAACCGTTGCGCACGGGGACCGGTACGGCATTCCATCCCCTGCCGGCCGCTCGAACCGCCCGGCGGGCGGGGCTGACGCGATAGGCGCCGATATCGACCTGCGACAGCACCTTCCGGTCGAAATCGGGCGAAGGCTCGAAGAGCGGGAGTCCGTCGAGCGCGCCGGCGACGAGCGAAAAACGCCCGTCCGCCGAACGGCACGCCTCGCACCGGCGCAGGTGGTTTTCGTATTCCGCCCGCTCCGCCGGCTCAAGCTCGCCGTCGTGGTGCCGCTGGATCAGAAGCTGAAACAGATGGCATTCCATGAGTCGTTATTCCTCCGACTCGCTCACGTCGATGTCGCCGCTCGCCGTTTCCAGTATCACGACCGACTTTCCCTCCCGGACGACGCCGATGAGATAGTGCCTGCCGACCTTGGTCACCGATATCGGCAGGATCGTCGATATGTCCCCCGACGTCGTTTGCACCTTGAGCGCGAATCCGCCCTTCAGCACCCGTTCAAACGCGAGCGAGACGCTGCCGCTCGAAGTCCGCATCTCATAATTCGCGATCGACTCCGGCGTCGCCTCCACTTCGATGTCGCCGCTCGTGGCGATCGCCGCGACCCCCCCCCGCACGCCGGTGAATCGCGCCGATCCGCTCGTCCCGCTGTAATCGACGCTCCCCACGCCATCGACCTCTATGTCCCCCGACGCCGTCTCGACGGAGAGATCTCCGCCGAGTTTCGAGAGAACGATCTCTCCCGAGGAGCTTCGCACGTTCGGGCTCCCCTTGATTCCGTGCGCCTCGATGTCGCCGCTCGAGCTGCTCAAGACCGCTTTGCCCGCGACTTCCGAAACGGTTATGTCTCCGCTGCTCACGTCGACTTTGAGGTCGCCGACGCCGACGGCCTCGACGTCGCCGCTCGCCGATGTGATCACGGCGGAGCCCCGTATGCTCGCCAGCTCGATGTCGCCGCTCGCCGAAACGACTTCGACGTCGATCGCGGGGGGCACGGAGATATTCAGATCGACGCTCAGCCCCGCGTAATGCTGCGCGAGCAGCGCGAGAATGCTGCGATCGCGGCCCGATCGGTCGGGGTAGCGCACCGAAATCGTGATATCGCTTCCCGTGCGCGCGACCTCGATATCCATGAGACCGAAAAGGCGATCCGCCTCGTCCTGATCCCTGCCGCGGATGCTCTTCGTGTACTCGCACAGGATATCGCTCCGCCCCTGTTCCCCGATCACTTTCACGTCTCCCCGGGAATTCGTGACGACGATACGCTTCGCCCCCTGAAGCGGAAGGCGTTTCTGCAAGGTCTCCTCCCGCTCGTACGCGAGAGCCGCGCTCGCGGCGAAAAGAACAAGAAGGAAGAGAACGGCGGCAGCGCGAAGCGCGGCGCCGGGAGAACCGATTTCAGTCCGAATTCGTCTCATGTTCATTCACCACCGATTTCCTTTGATTCAGGGAAGAGCCCTCTCTTCTGAAAATGACCCACGATCATGGTGCGAGCCCGGTGGATCCTCGCCTTCACGGTGCCGAGCGGAATCCCCAGGGTATCCGAAATCTCCTCGTACGACAGCTGCTCCTGGTGCCTCAGGATCACGATGATCCGGTAATTTTCCGGCAGGATCCCCATGGCTTCTTCCAGTATCGCCATCATCTCTTTCGACTCCATTTCCCGGTCAGGCCCCGCGGCGCTCGAGGGAAGCTGGATGAGAAGGTCGTCATCTCCTCCCCCGACCGGCTGATCGAGGGAAAGCGTTCGGTCTTTTTCCTTGCGCAGGTGATCGATGCACAGATTCGATGTGATCCGGTTGAGCCAACTCGCGAACGGGTAGGCCGGATCGTAGCGATTGAGCGCGCCGAACACCTTGATGAATACCTCCTGCGCGATATCTTCCGCGACGGTGCGATTCCGAACCATCCGGAGGCAGATGCTGAAGACCGACGTGCGATATGTGCGCAGAAGCTCTTCAAAGGCCTTCTCATCTCCCTTCAGACACCGCTCGACGAGTATTCTGTCTTCGTCACTCAACGCAGACACCTTTTAATACGAAGTCCCGTTCATATTGTTTCGCATCGACGGGGAAAAATCCTTGCTCTGAATACGTTTCGCAGCCATGAAAGTATCAGGTTCGTTCATGGGTGAAAAGCCGAATCTCGGGAGAACGCGGGTCCTGCCGCCGACTGCACCCCGCGCGATACGCGGGTCCTGTCGCTGGTTGCACCCCGCGAGTGCTCGTTCGCATGATACGCGGGTCCTGTCG
>JBFYZM010000334.1:0-2905 GCA_041309505.1 Candidatus Krumholzibacteriota bacterium | reverse complement strand
ATCTACACGGGCATCACGCTCGCCGAGTACTATCGCGATCAGGGCTATCACGTGGCCATCATGGCCGATTCGACGTCGCGCTGGGCGGAGGCGCTCCGCGAGCTTTCGGGGCGCATGGAGGAGATGCCCGCGGACGAGGGCTTCCCCGCCTACCTGCCGACGAGGCTCGCCGAGTTCTACGAGCGCGCGGGGATGTTCGAGACGCTGAGCGGCGCGGAGGGATCGATCAGCATCGCCGGGGCCGTCTCCCCGCCGGGAGGGGATTTCTCGGAGCCCGTGACGCAGCACACGAAGCGATTCGTGCGCTGTCTCTGGGCTCTCGACCGGCAGCTCGCGAACGCGCGGCACTATCCCGCGATCTCGTGGCTCGACAGCTACAGCGAGTACGTCGACGAGATCTCCGACTGGTGGCAGGAGCGCTCGGGCGGCGAGTGGCTCGATTTGCGGCGGCGGATCATGGACCTCCTCCAGCAGGAGGGCAAGCTCCAGCAGGTCGTGAAGCTCGTCGGTCCCGACGTGCTCCCCGACACGCAGCGCATCGTGCTCGAGACCTGCGAGATATTCAAGAACGCGTTTCTCCAGCAGAACAGCTACGACAAGGTCGACATGTACTGCACGCCGGAAAAGCAGGTGAAGATGCTTCGCGTGATACTCGAGTTCTACACGCTCGGTCTCGAGAACATCAAGAAGGGCGCGAACATTCATCAGATCAAGAAGCTCGAGGTTCATTCCGACATCATGAGGATGAAATTCTCCGTCTCGAACGACGAGATCGGGAAGATCGACGAGATACGGGACAAGCTCCAGAAATCCATGAAGCAAGTAGCGGAGATGTACGAATAAGAAACGGTGACGCAATGATGGAAAAGAAGCTCGCGGAGGGGAGAGAATACATCGGCATCAGCCAGGTGAACGGCCCCCTCGTCTTCGTCAAGGGAATCCATAACGTCGGCTACAACGAGCTCGCGGAAATCGTCGATTCGAAGGGGCACGTCCGCCTCGGCATGGTGCTCGAATCGAGCGAGGGAGCGGCGGTTATCCAGGTATTCGAAGGGACGTCCGGTCTCTCCATTCCCGAGACGCGCGTGCGGTTCCGGGGAGAGCCGCTCAAGTTCGGCGTCGGCGCGGAGATCCTCGGGCGCGTCTTCAACGGGCTTGGGTCTCCGATCGACGGCGGATCGCCGCCGATGGTCGAAGAGATGATGGACGTGAACGGTCTTCCCATCAATCCGACCGCCCGCGTGTATCCCCGCAAGTGCATCCAGACCGGTATCTCGGCGATCGACGGCATGAACGCCCTCGTGCGCGGGCAGAAGCTCCCGATATTCTCGGGCACGGGGCTCCCGCACAACAAGATCGTCGCGCAGATCACCCGGCAGGCGAAGATCACGGGGGAGGACGTGCAGTTCGCCGTCATCTTCGGCGCGATGGGGATCAAGCACGACGTCGCGCGCTATTTCGTGCGCAACTTCGAGGAATCGGGCGTGCTCGAGAAGGTCGTGTTGATATTGAATCTCGCCGACGACCCCTCGGTCGAACGTATCGTGACGCCGCGCGTGGCGCTCACCGCGGCCGAGTTCCTCGCATTCAAGCTCAATATGCACGTGCTCGTCATTCTCACCGACATGACGAACTACTGCGAGTCGCTCCGCGAGATCTCCACGGTTCGCGAGGAGATCCCGAGCCGCAAGGGCTATCCCGGCTACCTCTACAGCGATCTCTCGAGCATCTACGAGCGCGCGGGGATGGTCAAGGGATACTCCGGCTCGATCACGCAGATGCCCATTCTCACGATGCCGAACGACGACATTTCGCACCCCGTGCCCGATCTTTCCGGGTACATCACGGAAGGACAAATCGTTCTCGAGCGCGAGCTCGATCACCGGAACATTTACCCGCCGATCGCGGGACTTCCCTCGCTCTCGCGGCTCATGAAGGACGGGATCGGCGAGGGCATGACGCGCGGGGACCACGCGCACATCGCGAGCCAGCTCTTCGCCGCCTACTCGCACGTGAAGGACGTGCGCGCGCTCGCCGCGGTCATCGGCGAGGAGGAGCTGACGCCGCTCGACAAGACGTACCTCGATTTCGGCAACCGGTTCGAACGCGAGTTCCTGAGCCAGGGAGAGTACGAGGACCGGACCATCGCGCAGACGCTCGACATCGGTTGGAAGGTGATTTCCTACCTTCCCAAGGATGAGCTGCACCGGATCTCCGAGGAAGAGCTCAACAAGTATTACGGGAAGTGACGCATGGCGCGCTACGAGCTGGCCCCGACCAAAACGAACCTGATGATGGTCAAACGCGACCTCGGTTTCGCGAACGAGGGATGGGAGCTCCTCGACCAGAAGCGCAAGATTCTCGTCGTCGAGCTCATGGGGCTCATCGATCGCGCGGTCGAAGCGCAGGAAGAGGTCGAGAAGAAGCTCGCCGTCGCCTTCAGCGCTCTCGATCAGGCGATGCTTCGGATGGGGCGCAGGGATCTGACGCTCGTCTCCCTCGGGATCCACATCCGTTCCGACATCAAGTTCTCCGAGCGGCGCGTCATGGGCGTGTCGATTCCGAAGGTCCGCGTCGATTTCGACGACAAGTCGCCCTACGTGGTGGCCGTCGAGAGCAGCATCTGGCTCTCCGAGGCGAACGTCCGCTTCCGCGAGGTTCTCAAGCTCATCGGAACGCTCGCCGAGGCGCGCATCTCGCTCATGCGCCTGTCGCGCGAAGTCGCGAAAACGATCCGCCGCGTGAACGCGCTCGAAAAGGTTTTTATCCCGGATTACGAGGAAAGCTGAAATATATCATATCGTCCCTCGAGGAGATGGACCGGGAGGCCTTCTTTATCAACAAAATGATCAAGAATCACCTTCAGAAGAGGAAAGAGGCAGCGCAATGACCGGTACGGCGAATC
>JBFYZM010000333.1:0-3673 GCA_041309505.1 Candidatus Krumholzibacteriota bacterium | reverse complement strand
GGATGGGTCGATCTCGGCGAATGGTACTGGTTCGGCGACACCGCCATCAGCGAGACCGAGGACTACCTTTTCGGTTTCTACTCCGGAACGGCCCGCGCGATCGACGAGCTACTCTACGCCGCGCCCAATTATCTTCCCGTGCTTTCGGCGGGCAACGATCGCAACGACGCGGTTCCGCCGGGCACTCTCCACTATTTCTGGGACGCCAGGGCGCAAACCTGGAAGAAGAGCACGAAGGTGCGCGACAACGACGGCGGCGCCCTGGGGTACGACTGCATTCCGAACGGGCCGGGCGTCGCGAAGAACGCGCTCACGATAGGAGCCGTCGAGGACGTGGCCGAGTACACCGGGCCCGAATCGGTCGTGATGACTCCTTTCAGCAGCTGGGGCCCGACCGACGACGGGCGCATCAAGCCCGATATCTGCGGAAACGGCTGGGCGCTCTATTCGAGCTTCGCGACCTCGGACACGTCTTACGAAACGTACTATGGGACTTCGATGGCGTCCCCCAACGTATGCGGATCGCTCGCGCTGCTTCAGGACTATTACAAGGATAATCATAGCGGGGTTCCGATGAAGGCGGCGACGCTCAAGGCGCTCGCGCTTCATACCGCTCGCGAGGCGGGCGCCGCGCCCGGCCCCGATTACGGCTACGGATGGGGTCTTCTCGACGCATACGCCGCGTATCGGGAGATCCAGTCCGATCTCGACGACAGGAAAGGGCTCATCGAGGAATACGCGATCAACGACGGCGTTCCGGTCGAGCTCTATTACCGGAGCGACGGGACGGAGGGCGAGCTCAGGGTGACCGTGTGCTGGACCGATCCGGCCGGCACGCAGCCTCCGTGGGTGCTCGACCCGAGCGATCTCATGCTCGTGAACGATCTCGACCTCCGCGTGGACAAGGACGGCGCGCTCTACGAACCGTGGGTGCTCGATCCGGCCGATCCCGCGAGCCCCGCCGCGAAGGGAGACAATTACCGGGACAACGTCGAGCAGGTGGTCATCGCGAATCCCGAAGCGGGCTTATATGTCGTGAGGATAAACCATAAAGGCTCCCTCTCTGGAGGATCGCAGGATTTCTCGATCGTCGTTTCGGGCGCCGTGCGGGCGAATACGTGGCGCGTGTTCGCGAACGGCCTCGGGGACGCGCCGACGATAGCCGCCGCGATCGATTCGGCGCTCGACGGGGATCAGATCTTCGTCTATCCGGGAACGCATCGGGAGCACGACGTCGTCGTCGACAAGCCGGTCGTCATCAAGGGAATCAGCGGTCCGGAGATAACCGTAGTCGACGCGCAAGGGCTCGGCCGCTGCTTCGTCGTTTCGTCCGAAGCCGGCGCGGCGCGGATCGAGGATCTCACGCTCAGGGGCGGCTCCGCCGAGGGGGACGGGATCGACGGCGACGGGGGAGCCGTGCTGTGCGCCGATTCCGACGTGGAAATCGTCGGGTGCGTCCTGACGCAGAGCAGAGCGATTCGCGGCGGCGGGATCTTCATGGACGGGAGCGGCGCCCTGAGATCATGCAAGATTCTCGAGAATACCGCGGAAGAGAGCGGCGGCGGCATCTATGCAAACGCCGGTGACGCGACGATGGACCGCTGCGTCGTCGCGCAGAACGTCGCGGTCGAGAACGGCGGAGGGATCTTCTGCGACGAAGCCTCTCCGTCGATCTCCCGCTGCACCGTGAGCCACAACGCCGCGTCCGGTCTCGGCGGCGGCATCTATTTCACCGAAGGGTGCGAGAGCTCGGTCGAATACACGATCGTCGCGTTCACCCTCACGGGAGCGGGGGCGTATCAGGAAGGTTCGGGCGGGGACGTCGGTTTTTCATGCTGCGACATGTTCGGCAACGTAAACGGCGATTTTGGCGGCGGTCTCGCCGGCCAAGAGGAATCGGGCGACAACTTCTCGAAGGATCCGCAGTTCTGCGACTTCGCCGCTCTCGACTATCGCATCGGCGACGGCTCGTCGTGTCTGGCCGGCGGGAACGCGTGCGGAGAGCCGGTCGGCGCGCTCGGAGCGCACTGCCATTCGAAGACCACGTGGTACATCAGCGCGGACGGGACGGGGGAGATGCCGACGATCCAGGCGGCGGTCGATCGCGCCGTCGCGGGGGATACGATTCTGCTCGCCGCGGGGGTTTATGCGGGCATGGGAAACCGCGATATCGAATTCGCGGGGAAGAATCTCGTGATACGTTCCGCGAGCGGACCCGATTCGACGATCGTCGATTGCGGCGGCTCCACCGGCGAGATTCACTGGGGATTCGGTTACACGGCGGGGGAGGATTCGACCTCGGCTCTCGAGGGAATCACCGTGAAGCACGCCGCGCTCAGCGGCATCCGCTGCTCGATCTCGAGCCCCGTCATCCGCGACTGCGTCGTCGACAGCTGCATCACGATCGGCGGGGCGAGAGGCGGCGGCCTCTACCTCGAGAAAAGCTCCGCGAAGATACTCGGGTGCACCGTCACCAACAACCGCGTCGACACGAACGGCGGGGGCATCTACTGCAAAGAGGCGACTGGCCGCATCGCCGGCTGCGTGTTCTCGGGAAACACCGCGGCGAAATCGGGAGGAGGCATCTCCGTTCAGACAGGGTCCAATCTCGATATCGTCGGCTGCACGGTGACGGGCAACCTCGCAAACACCGAATCGGGCGGCGGCATATATATTATATCGGCCCGCGCGCGTATCGATTCGTGCACGATCTCGGGAAATACCGGCACGTTCGGCGGGGGAGTCTTCAACGGAACGAACGCGTTTTGCACCCTCAAGAACTCGAGCGTGCATTCGAACGTCGCGCGAAACGGAGGCGGAGGCGTCTACAGCTCGACGAACCTGACGATGGAGAACTGCACGATCGTCGGCAACTCGGCCGCCTCTTACGGCGCCGGGATCGAGAGCTTTTTCGGCGCCAGCAACACCATCGTTCGCTCGATCGTCGCATTCAACCTGGTCAAAGAGGGCATCTATACGGGGAGCGGCACTCAGATCATATCGTGCAGCGACGTGTATGGAAACGCCGGCGGCAACTACGGCGGGAGCACGGCCAATCAGACCGGTTTGAACAACAACATATCGAGCGATCCCTCGTTCTGCGACGCGGGGGCGTTCGACTATCGTCTGTACGACACGTCTCCGTGCGCCCCCGCGGCGAGCCCGTGCGGCTTGCTCATAGGCGCGCATGCGGTCGAGTGCCGGATCGCCCCGAACCTCGTGATCGCGGGAGTCGAATACAGCCGAAACGTCGCGCCCGCGCACGGCGAGGTCTTCGTGACCGCCGTCGTCCGGAATACGGGCGCGGTCGCCGCCGACAGCTTCGCGATCGATTTCTATTCGAACAGGCTCACGGCGCCCGGCCCGGGCGAGGCGGGCGACTTCCGGCGCATTGTCGATTCGCTCGCGGTCGGCGACTCGGTCATGTTCACTGCCGGGCCCGTCACGAGCGACACGATAGGCGAATGGAAGAGCTGGGTCGCCGTCGATGCGAACGGTTGGGTCGTCGAGACGGATGAAACCGACAACGTGCACGGGCCGGATACGATCGTCTGGATCGCGCCGCGCGAGCCGGGCTGGCCGGTCGCCGGGTACACGTCGCCCCTTCTCGTCGACGCGGACGGTGATCCGAGCACGTTGGAAGTGTTTGCCGGCTCGGACGACGGAAAGCTCT
>JBFYZM010000332.1:0-7850 GCA_041309505.1 Candidatus Krumholzibacteriota bacterium | reverse complement strand
GAAATACCTCATCGTGTATGCCCATCCGGATCCGGGGAGCTTCAACCGCGCGCTGCTCGGCGCCGTCGAGAGGCGGCTGGACGAAACGGGCGAAACCTACGACGTGCGCGACCTGTACGCGCTCGGATTCGATCCCGTGCTCGCGCCGGAAGAGCTTGCGTCCGGCGGCGTCGCGGACGCCCATGGAGACGCAAGCCGGGAGAGGGAGCTCGTGGCGGGAGCGGACGCGCTCATCTTCATCTATCCGGTCTGGTGGTTCGCGATGCCTGCGATCATGAAGGGGTACATCGATCGCGTATTCTCCGAAGGCTTCGCGTTCGCTTTCGACGGGGGCCGTTTCAAGGGGCTCCTCGGCGGGAAGAAGGTGTACATCATCAACACGACGGGCAGTCCCCGGGAGATCCTGGAGCGCATGGGATACATGGATGCGATGAGAACGATGACCGATGCAGGCATCTTCGAGTTCTGCGGCATGGAGGTCGCCGCGCATCGTTATTTCTTCGCCGTGCCGGAAACCGGAGAAGCCGCGCGATTGATTATGCTGGAAGAGGTTACGAAGCTTGGCTTCTAGATCGGGAAGGGCGGATTCCCGCTTTTTTATTTGAACGGCGACCTTCTTTTTGATATACATGCGGCAACGATGCAAAGGAGGTCGGAATGAACATCTACGTCGGCAATCTTTCCTTCGACATGACCGAGGAGGATCTGCGCAAGGAATTCGAAGCCTTCGGCAAGGTCGACTCGGCGAGTATCATCAAAGACAAGTTCACCGATAAATCGAGAGGTTTCGCGTTCGTCGAGATGGCCGTAAGCGAGGAGGGCAAAGCCGCGATCGCCGCGATAAACGGCAAGGATGTCAAGGGCCGCGCCTTGAACGTGAGCGAGGCCCGTCCGAAGACCGATAATCGAAGGAGCGGGGGCGGCGGCGGAGGCGGAGGCCGGCGCGATCATGGGGATCGCTGGTAGCGGCGTAGCGAACGCGTGAAACGGGTCCGGGCGCCCGCGAGAAGAAAGAGAGCATGATGGGAGAAGGTTCGGCGCTCGGCCATCAACTCGTCGTCTGGGTCGTTATTCCGGGTCTCATCTTCCTCGCCCGCATCTTCGACTGTTCGATCGGGACGATGCGGATCATCTTCATCGGGCGGGGGCACCGGTTTATCGCTCCGTTCCTCGGTTTCTTCGAGGTACTCATCTGGCTTCTCGCGATCCGCCAGATCATGCTGAACCTCACGAATCCCTTCTATTACTTCGCGTACGCGTTCGGCTTCGCCATGGGCACGTTCGTCGGGATGTACATCGAGGAGCGGCTCGCGATGGGGACGATTCTCATCCGCATCGTGACGAGCCGGGAAGCGTCCGCGCTTATCGAGCATCTGAAGTCGGAAGATTACGGGATCACGAGCGTGAACGCCCAGGGGGCACGGGGGGACGTGAACCTCATCTACACGATCATCAAACGGAGCGACCTCGATCACGTCATCGAGATCATCAACCGCTACAATCCGCGCGCCTTTTACACGATCGAGGACGTCCGGTTCGCGCGGGAGGGCGTCTTCCGCGAGAGCGAGACCTCGAGGATGAAAGGGTATCTCTCGCACCTCGGTTTCTGGAGAAAGAGCAAGTAGCCGGCGGATTTCGCACCGGGGGTCGACGTGTCGCATCATCAGCACACTACGGAGTTCGCGCTGGACTCGATCGCGGGGCTGAGCGAGGCGGAAGCCGCGAAGCGGCTCGCGGAGGACGGTTACAACGAGCTCCCCAGCGCGGCGCGGCGAAGCATCTTCACCATCGCTTTCGAAGTCGTGCGCGAGCCGATGTTCCTGCTCCTCGTCGCCTGCGGAGCGATCTACTTCGTTCTCGGCGACGTGCATGAGGGATTCATGCTTATCAGTTTCGTCTTCGTCGTCATGGCGATCACCTTTTACCAGGAGCGCAAAACCGAGCGGGCTCTCGAAGCTCTGAAGAATCTGTCGAGTCCCCGCGCGCTCGTCATACGGGACGGCGCCGAGAAGCGAATCGCGGGGCGCGAGGTCGTCCGCGGCGACGTCATCGTTCTCGCCGAGGGGGACCGCGTGCCGGCGGACGGAGTCGTGCTCTGGCACAGCAGTCTCTCGACCGACGAATCGCTCCTCACCGGCGAATCGCTCTCCGTGACGAAGAGCGTCTGGGACGGGATCGCCGAAATGGGCCGTCCGGGCGGCGACGGGCTTCCCTTCGTATACTCGGGGACCATGGTCGAGCGGGGGCAGGGAATCGCCGAGGTACAGGCGACCGGCGCGCGGAGCGAGATCGGCAGGATCGGGAAGGCGCTCCAGTCGGTGAAACCGGAAGAGATGACGCTCCAGAAGGAGACGGGACGGCTTGTCCGGAATTTCGCGCTCGTCGGGCTGATCCTGTGCGTTCTCGTCATCGTCACCTACGGTCTCACGAGGGCCGACTGGATCGGCGGATTTCTCGCCGGGCTCACGCTCGCCATGGCGATACTCCCGGAGGAGTTTCCCGTCGTTCTCACGATCTTTCTCGCGCTCGGCGCCTGGCACCTCTCGCAGAAGCGCGTCCTCACGAGGCACATGCCCGCGATCGAGACGCTCGGGTCCGCGACCGTTCTCTGCGTCGACAAAACGGGGACACTCACGATGAATCAGATGTCGGTGAGCGAGCTCTTCGCGAAGGGCGAGTGGCACGACGTGCACTTCCGAAGGGAGGAGCCGCTGAGCGAGACTTTCCACGAGCTCGTCGAATTCTCGATTCTCGCGAGCCAGCGCGATCCCTTCGATCCGATGGAGAAGGCATTCAAGCAGTTCGGCGATTACTATCTGGCGCACACCGAGCATCTTCACGACGACTGGACCCTCGTGCACGAGTATCCGATATCCGAGAAGCTGCTCGCGATCTCGCGCGTCTGGAAGTCTCCCGCCGGGGACGAGTTCGTCATCGCGGCGAAGGGGGCGCCGGAGGTCATCGGGGATCTCTGCCATTTCAACGCTCCCGAAACGGATGAGCTCGCGAAGCGGGTGGCCCGCATGGCCGACAGGGGCCTCCGCGTGCTCGGCGTCGCGAAGGCTTTCTTTCGCGAGGAAGAGCTTCCCGGAGGGCAGCACGATTTTCAATTTCGGTTCCTCGGGCTCGTCGGGCTCGCCGATCCTGTCCGCCCGGAGGTTTCGGCCTCGATCAGGGAATGCTACGACGCCAGCATTCGCGTGGTGATGGTGACGGGAGATTATCCCGGCACGGCGCGCACTATCGCCCGGCAGGCCGGCCTCGAGCCCGCGGAAGAGGTCCTCACGGGCTACGAGCTCGAGAAGATCGGCCGCGCCGAGCTCGAGCGGCACGTGCGGACGACGAACATCTTCGCCCGTGTCATGCCGGAGCAGAAGCTCGCCCTCGTCGAGGCGTTCAAGGCGAACCGGGAAATCGTCGTCATGACCGGGGACGGGGTCAACGACGCGCCGGCGCTCAAGTCGGCGCATATAGGGATCGCGATGGGAGGCAGGGGCACGGACGTCGCGCGCGAGGCCGCGTCTCTCGTTCTTCTCGACGACGATTTCTCGTCGATCGTGAAGGCCGTGAAAATGGGGAGAAGAATCTTCGATAACCTCAAGAAGGCGATGGCATATATCCTCGCGATACACGTTCCGATCGCCGGGCTCTCGCTGATACCGGTGCTCCTCAAGTGGCCGCTCATTCTCTTCCCCGTGCACATCGTCTTCATGGAGCTCATCATCGATCCGGCGTGCTCCATCGTCTTCGAAGCGGAGCCTGAAGAGAAGGACATCATGCGGCGGCCGCCGCGCGACGCGAAGGAGCCGCTGCTCGGCAGACGCACGGTGATCCTGAGCATTCTGCAGGGCTTGAGCGTTCTCGCCGCCGCGACGCTCGTGTTCGTTTTCGCCCGAACGCTCGGGCACAGCGAGAACGCGGCGCGCGCGCTCGCCTTCGCGACGCTCGTCGTCGCGAACCTGGGGCTCATCTTCACGAACCGGTCCTGGTCGCGAACGTTCTTCGACACGCTCCGGGCCCCGAACGCCGCGGCATGGTTGTCGTCGGGCGGGGCGATCGCGTTTCTCGCCCTCGTGCTCTACGTTCCGTTCCTGCAGAGGCTGTTCAAATTCGAAGCGCCGCGGATCGGCGATCTTTTCGTTTGCCTTGCCGCGGGCGTCATGAGCGTCATGTGGTTCGAGGCGGTCAAAACGGTGAAAAGCTGGAAAAGGAGAGCGACGGATCGAGGATCGGCGCGTTCCTGACATGCCGGGATATTACCGCGAGAAACTATCGGCCGGCCGCCTCGAGCGGGTCTACGCGATCGCTCCCCCGCGGGTCCGGCGGTACCTGGAGGCCGAGATCGATCATGTGCTCGCGCTCGTGCGGCCCGGCGACGCCGTGCTCGAGCTCGGGTGCGGATACGGGCGCGTGCTGGAGCGGCTCGCGCGAAAGGCGGGGATCGCGTTCGGCGTCGATACCTCTTTCGAAAGCCTCGCGCGCGGGAAGGCCGCGCTCGGGCGAGCGGGGAACTGCGCGTTCGCGCAGATGGACGCCGTCCGGCTCGCTTTTCCGGACGGAGCGTTCGATCGCGTCGTGTGCATCCAGAACGGCATCTCCGCGTTCCACGTCGACGCGCGCGCGCTCGTGCGGGAGAGCGTACGAGTGACGCGGCCCGGGGGGCTCGCGATCTTCTCGAGCTACAGCGATGCGTTCTGGGAGCACCGGCTCGCGTGGTTCGTTCTGCAGGCCGCGGCGGGTCTCGTCGGAGAGATCGACCTTGAGAGGACGCGCGACGGCACCATCGTATGCGCGGACGGTTTCACCGCGACGACGTTCGGCGCGCGGCGGTTCGCCGATCTCGTCGACGAGCTCGGCCTGAGCGCGCGCGTCGTCGAGATCGATTCGTCGAGCGTCTTCTGCGAGATCGTTGCAGGCGCGCAGGCGAAGAAAGGACATGCGCAATGAAATCATCGGATCATCGCGCGGCCCTCGCCGCGCTCATCGAGGGAAACGGACGGTTCGCGGCGGGAACGCCCGAACATCCGCGGCAGGACGCGCGACGCCGGGAGGAAGTGCTCGAGAAGGGGCAGTATCCCTTCGCGGCGATCGTCGGCTGCGCGGACTCGCGTGTTCCCCCCGAGCTCGTTTTCGACCAGGGGCTCGGCGACCTCTTCGTCGTGCGCGTCGCCGGCAACCTGGTGGACGATCTCGGGCTCGCGAGCCTCGAATACGCGGCCGCGCATCTCGGCGTGCCGCTCATCGTCATCATGGGACATTCGCGCTGCGGCGCCGTCACGGCCGCGGCGGAGGCGATCGACGCTCCGGGGCGCCTCTCCGCGATTCTGACGGCGCTCGGGCCCTCGATCGAGAAGGCGAAAGGCCTCTCGGGGGACCTCGTGGAGGCCGCGGCCCGGGAGAGCGTGAAATCCACCGTCGCGTCGCTCAAGGCGAGCGAGCCCGTTCTTCGGCCCCTCGTCGACCGCGGCGCGCTCCGGATCGTCGGCATGTTCTACGATATCGAACGGGGAACGGTGGAGGTCGTATCCTGACGGCGGCTCAGCGGACGAGCGCGAGCCTCGTCGTCGCCGTGTACACGCCCGCCCTGAATCTGCAGAAATAGACGCCGCTCGCGACCGCGGCGCCCCTGTTGTCCTTTCCGTCCCATACAGCCGCATGCCTGCCCTGTTCGTAGACGCGCTCGACGAGCGTTCTCACGAGCCGCCCCGCGGCGTCGAAGATCTTCATCTCGACTTCGTCTCGCGCGGCGAGCTCGAAGGGTATGATCGTCCGCGGATTGAACGGATTCGGATAGGCCGGATCGAGCCGGCTCGCGCCGCGCGCGCGGGGCGTCTCGTAGCCGTCTGCGTCGGTCGGAATGTCGGTCGTGACGATGACGTCGTCGATGTACCATCCCTCGAATCCGTACTGCTCGTCGCTCGCGAAGTGAAACCGGACGAGCACGGGGCCGTGGTACGTCGAGAGATCGAAGGTCTCCATCTTCCAGTCGATAGCGCCCGAATAGCACCGCTGGTAGGCGGCGAGGAAAATCGTATTGTAAGGGCTCGCCCGCGACGGATAGATGACCGTGGGGGAGATGATCTTCCATGTCGCTCCGTTATCCTGCGACAGCTCCACGACCCCGGCGTCGAGTGCCCAGTACGGATAGGCGGCGCCCGCTTCGGCGTTTATCCGGTGCCAGAACGTCAGGCGCGAATTGGCGAAGAGGCAGAGGGGCGGGAGCGTGAGGACCGATTCCATTATGTTCGCGTAGGTGCCCGGCGCGGAATCGCCGCATCTCCAGCTGGACGGCGCCGAATGATATCGTGCCGCGCTCACGTGCCACTGATCGACGCCGACGATCGCGCGGTGGCTGAAAGATCCCTCCGAGGCGACCGGCTCGGCGAGGCTGTAGCCGCACGTCCGCACGCGGATCGTTTCGGCGCGCGATTCCATGTTCGATCCCTCGATCGTGAGGATCATCGCGATCTCCGAGAAGGGCGGAGTCGCCTCCTTCACGAACCAGAGAAGCTCTCCCGGAAAGGAGACCGCGCCGCCGGCGGGGATGAGCGGCATCGCGACCGAGGCCGCGACGGGCCGCCCGAACGAATTTTCCGGGAATGCGAGAGTGAGCACGGGGGAGATTGCGTCGGTCGTTCCCCGGTTCCGGTACACGCACGAAAGGTTCTGGAATTCCCACGCTTCGAGACAGCCGTTCCCGTTGCCGTACGCTGCGTCCGAGAGCGCGAACGCCTCGAGCGCGACATCGGGGGCGCCTATCGGAAGCGCGACCGGAATCGTCCAGGTTCCCTCTTCCGCCGCGACGGTGAATACGAGCGTCGCGATTCCCGTGCCGCGGGAGCCCGTTCCGATCTCGACGGAGAACGCGCGATCGATAATCAGGTTCGCTCCCGCGGCCAGATCTCCGGCATATGCGTCGCTAACGAGGACGCTCACCGTCGAGTCGTCGACCGCGAGCGAAATCCCGACGTTCGTCAGCGGATTGAGACCTACGTTCGCCGCCAAGACCGTCAGGGAGGCCGTTTCGCCCGCCTCGGCCGCTCCGTCGCCGTCTCCCGCGCCTCCGGCGGTGTCGTCGTTCACGGCGAGGAGGGCGACGGAGGGAAGGTACGCGGCGAGTTGCTCGACGACGATCGTGTCGGCGTGCGGGTAATGATTCGGAGATACGATGGAAAGGAGGAGATTCTCCCCATCGAACGGGTACGGCTGCAGGAGAGCCGTCCCCGACGCGTCGGTGACCGCCGCGCAATAGAGGCCGGGGGAAGCCGAGTTGAGGCTCGCGAGCGCGCCCGGGAGGGGTCCGTCGTCGTCGGAGACGAGCACCTCGAATCCGCCCTGACCCATGAAGAGCACGCTGTCGTGCTCGGCGGCGAGCTCGCGCGGCGTGTCGGTCCAGACGCTCAGGGCAGGATCTCCGAGCAGGCATAGTGCGTAATACACCGAGCGCACGGCGTCGTAGCCGATGTAGGAGACGTTGTCGATCCGCGAATCCTCGAGCGCGTCCCCGAGCCGCGTGATCCCTTCGCCGAACAACGCGTCGAAGAACTGGCGATCGAAGAACTGCGAGACGCCGCACGTCGAGCCGGGCGCGTCGTATCCCAGCCGCGTGTTCCCGATGAATGCGACGGCGCCGTGCGCGCCGGTGACGAGCTCTTCGGCGATGCAATCCTCCGCGTGGGTCGCTCCCGCGTCGTCGCGGTTGTCGAATGACGCCGCGTAGCAGCCCTGGGAATAGCATACGAAGTAGCCGGCCGAAACGCCGTCGTTCGTGAGGGAGGCCACGTCCCACGTGGCGAGCCGCATGACCGAATAGAGGTTCGAATGGCCGCAGTGATTCACGATGTTGATTC
>JBFYZM010000331.1:0-5527 GCA_041309505.1 Candidatus Krumholzibacteriota bacterium | reverse complement strand
CAATCCGGTGACCGCGATTCACTATTCCCTGCCCGAAAAATGCCACGTCGCTCTGAGCATATACAGTGTTTCCGGGAAGGTCGTTGCCCTTCTCGTCGACACGGAGCAGCTGGCGGGATCTCATCGGATTGAGTGGAACGGCAAGGATACGCAGGGGAAACAAGCGAGTTCGGGCGTCTATTTCTATCGCCTCACGGCGGGCAAGAAGACGATATCGAAGAAGATGGTGCTCCTTCGCTAGTACTTGTCCCTTTGGATCAAAGAACGCGGTCGTCGATTGCGATTTGTCGGACGTTCGAATCGTCTCGGGGGCACCAAATAATAAAGGGAATTGTCCTTCGCAGTGCGGAAGAGGCAATTCCCTTTTTTTTCTAACGAGACCTGGAGACGACCACCTTGCGTGACGTGTCTCAACCGCCCTTCAGAGGCCTAACGCAGCAAGATCGCTTCGCTTCAAAGGTTGGCTTGAGAGCAGACGGATCACGACCGCGTAGTCCGCTCCTTGTCTCGTTGATCATGATTATAGACGATGAAAACGGAGTGTCAAGAAAAAAGTGATAAATATTATCAGTTTCTATCTGATTGTATTACAGATTGTTATATGCACTATATAATGTAGCGCATTAAGAATATCGAATTGATTGACAAAATACGTTGACGAGGTTTCGGCCGGTGTTCCGAATCGTCCGATCTTTCCGCATGCGAGGCGCGGCTCGCGAATCCACCGACGGGCGCGATCATAAAATAAATGTTCCCGACGATACGTGATCGCATCAGCGGGAACATTCACTTGTGCGAGCCGGATTTCATTCGTTCCGACTCAACGGAGCCACCACAGGAGGTCAATGATCAAGCACCATGCAAACATGGCAATCACCCCCTGAAAGGTCACGGACACCATCTTCACGTTTCAACAACCCACCCTTGGACCTTGCACCGGATATACGAAGCATATGCCATGCCTGCGGCGGCGACATTTCGAGGCACGGCGCGAGAACCGTTTGAATACGTATGAGATACGGCTGAGAAATGGGGAGGCCGGATCACGGGCTGTTTCTGCGAAGAAGGACGACCGTCATATCATCTTTCAAGTTATTCTGGCCAAATGCGAGCAACGTGGCAAATAACTTCTCGACGAGAGCGTTGATGGATAGCTGCGCGTTGTTCCTGAAGAACTCTATCAATTTCAGCTCTCCGAAAGGCTCGCCTTCCGGGCTTTCCTGGTCGATTATTCCGTCCGTATAGATGACGAGCAAATCTCCGGCTTTCAGTTTAAGGACGCCTTCCTTGTATTCGCTTTCCGCTTCGACGCCGATGAGGATACCCCCCCGCTGAAGCCTGTTGATCCTGCCATCCGAAGATATGACGAAGGGAGGATACGATCCCGCGTTCGAATAGCGGATGATGCCGCTCGCATCCTCGTACACCGCGTAGAAGAGCGTGGCGAATTTCTCCGCGTCGCTTCGCTCGTAGAGAGAGCCGTTCAGGCTCGTGATGACCTCCGCGGGGCTGTCGGACTTCGGGCCGTCGATTCTGAGCGAAGCCTGGATCGTCGTCATGAGGAGCGCCGCCGGAATCCCCTTGCCCGATACGTCGGCGACGGCGATCCCGATCTTTCCCTTTTCGAGCTCGAGGAAATCGTAGAAATCCCCCCCGACTTCCCGGCTCGTTCTGATCCCCCCGAGGAGCGCCGAGGAGGAGAGCGGGGGAGGGGCTGCGGGGAGAAGCCGCGACTGGATATCGCTCGCGAGGTGAAGCTCCTCCTCGAGCTTTTCCTTTTCGATGGAATCCCTGCAGAGCTCCACGTTCATGAGAGCGACCGCGCTCCGCTCTCCGAGGAGCTCGAAGATCTCGCTGTCCGAGCGCGTATACGGCTTGCCGGAGCCCTTGCGCCCGACGAGCAGAAATCCGAAGAGCTCGTCCTGTTCCATGAGAGGAACGGCCGCCGACGCGCGCGAGATCGCGATGATCTCGCGCGAGATTCCGTCGAAGTTGTTCTTGATCCAGAGCCTGTCGAAGCACTCGAGCAGGATCGGTAAACGCTCCTCGCGCATGAGCGTGATGAGATCCGTTCCGGCAGGAAACGAGGTGAGCGCCAGCCGCTTATCCGGCGGGGCGCTCTCCCGCAAGGTAAAATTACCGGATCCATCCCTCAGGAACAGGAGCGCGTGCTCGGCGCGGAAAACGGAGAGTATTCGCGCCGTGACGAACGAGCCGATTTCCGGGACCGACCGAAGATACTGAATCTGCCGCGAGAACGCGATGACTTCGTCCTTGAAGGCTTTCCTGCTCTGGTAAAACGCGTGATCGACGAGTCTCTGGATTCCGACGCGCGCCGGCACGATCGCGAGCGCCAGGAGAATGATCGCCGCGCCGGTGACAAACGTCGCCTGCGCGCCGAAGATGCGTTTCATCTCCTGCTCCAACGCGGTGACGAACGCGTAGTAGAGCGCGATCACAAAAACAAGCAGCATCACGTAGGCGATGGATTTCCTCACGACGACGCCCAGATCGAGCGCGTCGTGCTTGAGAATCGCGTACGCGAACGATATCGGCATGAAGGAGAGAAAGAACGACCAGAGGTACCTGACCGGCACCGTCCCCGTCGGCAGGAATTGCTTGACCAGCATCAGGACGGTCAGGGGCACGACCCCGAGCGCCACTCCGATGATGACGATCCCGAATTTCTGCCGCTGCGCCCTTTCCGAGACAAAATACGTTCGGATAAATACGCCGAGGCTCACGACGACGTAGCAGAGCCAATAGAGAATCGTGAGAGCGTTGAGGACGCCGATGAGGGTGTTCAGGCGCGCGCTTCCCGAGTATCGCCAGAGGGCGAGGACGAAAGTCGAGAGCGAGAGAACGCCCGGCGGGATGTAGAGAAAGCTGACGAGCCTCCGCCGCCTCGTCCCGCGCTCGATCTCGCGCCCGGGAAAAAGGAGAAAGAAATGGAGAAAGAACGCCGGAAGAAAGATGAAGAGAAAATCGTAAATGAGCTCTCCGGCGATATGAAGAAAAGGGACCGCGGTGATCGGGCGCTCCGTGATGAGAAAGGCGAACATGAGGCAATTCGCCGAGAACAGGGCGCCGAGAATGTCGGATCGCTTCGCGAAAACGGTGAGCCCCGCGAGGAGAAACGTAAAGCCGACGACGAGAAGCGAGAACTTGCCCGAAACGTGCCAGGCGGGCTGCGCCCCGCACAAAACCCCGACCCGGAACGTGGAATCTCCCCGCGCGACCGTGAAGTCGAGGGGAGCCATGTCGCGGTTCGAGAAGATAAGGCTGGCATAATGGTTCAGGTTCCTGGGGCTCACGCCGTTGACGGCGATGATCCGATCCCCGGGCTGGAGTCCGAGACCCCTATTCGGGCTCGTCTGCTCGATCGCGCGGATCACAAAATTGTAATGAAGAATTCCGGTATAGGGGGACCGGGTGAAGTCCCGAAAACCCAGCGAGCCGAGCAGGGCGATGATCACCGCGAGAACCGCGATGGCGATCAGCGAGACCCGGGTCATGGCCGCCTCCCCGTGCGGGATCGAATCCATCCCGAGTTTTGCAGAGGGCGGCCTTCCCTGTCAAATTATTTATCGGTTGCGCGGGATTTCTCTTGATAATGCGTCACATCGAGTGTTATTTACAGAGTGGAGAGAAGGAGGTACAGAACTTGGCAGCAGCAAGAATTTCCAAGAAGCAGTTGAGAGAAGATACCTTCATCGCGACGACCCTGAAGACGTGGGAGTATATCCGCGAAAACGAAAAGAGATTCTTCATCGGGCTCATCGTGATCGTATGCGCGGTCGCCCTGGCAGGGTGGGCCGCCTATGCGAAGAGGCAGAACAGGGAGAAGGCTTCCAGTCAGTTCGCGGACGCGCTCGCATCGTTCCGCACGGGCGACCTCAAAACGGCCGATGAGCTTTTCGCGCTTGTCGCAAAGGAATACGGCGGCACGGAGGAAGGCGTCTACGCGAGCTTTTTCCAGGGGAAATGCAATCTCGAGAACGGCAAATATCTCGACGCGATCCAGGCGTTCGATCGTTACCTCGCGAAAAGCGGCAGTCATCCGTTTTTTCATGACGCCGCGGTCGAGGGGAGGGCGGTAGCGCTCGAGAACGAGCATCGCTACGTCGAAGCCGCGGACGCGTACGCCGATCTCGCGAAGAACATCAAGACGAACCGCTTCATGGAAACCGTCTATCTCAAGCGCGCGGCAGAGAATTATCGCCTCGGCGATCAGACGGAGAAAGCGATCGAGATCCTGTCGACGCTTCTTGGAAAAAGCACGGGAACGGAACGCCGGGATATCGAGATAGAGCTGGCGATCCTCCGCGGATGAGAGATTTGACGGTGCGGCGCCCCATCCGGAACCGGATAGCGTGAGTTCTATGGAAGAAAATGCGGGAGTGAAGGCGATCGCCGGAGCGGGGGAGGGCCCCGAGGCAAAGCCGTCCGGCGATTCGCGCTGGATCGCCGCAATCGGCTATATCGCCTTCGTGTGCTTCCTCTCTCTCTGGTATGCGAAGAAGGATCCGTTCATCCGAGCCCATGCATCGCAGGCGGTGCTCCTCTTCGTGGCCGAATGCGCGGCGCTCGCGGTCGCCGTTATCCTGGGCTCGACGATCGGGAGAATCAAAATTGTGGGGCTCATTATCGTCGGTCTCTTCGATCTTGTGGCGGCCCTCGCGGCCCTTAGTCTCTCGCTCGCGGGCTTTCTCAAGGCGCTCTACGGAGACGATTGGAAAAAGCCGTTCTTCGGGCATTACCGCGAAAGGATTCCAGGGCTTCATGAGCAGGAGGGATAATTTTATCTTGACAGGTTTTCGCGATTGAATTTAGTCTTCGGGGTGGCGGTTGGTGAAGTTCTTGCAGCACGGCAGGAAAGAACGAGGAATAAGAGGAAATGAACGGCAAGGAGGAGATGTGATGAAGAAACTGGCAATGAGTGCATTGTTCGTAATGCTCCTGTTCGGATCGGCTGTCGCTCACGACGGCGCGCTGTCGCTGTACACGGATGCGTCGATTACGGTTTGCAGTGCAGCTATCGCGGCGTTCGAGACCGACACTATCAGCTTGTTCTACGTTCGGGGCACCGGGGCGAATCTCGGAAACGCCGTCGAGTTCAGGCTCGAGGCGTCGACCGTGGACGCGCTATTTCTCGGGTACGAATGGAATTCCCAGATCGTCGTTACGCTCGGAGACCCTTTGACGGGGATATCCCTCACGGGTAGCACCTGCCTCGGCGGGGATGAGTCGGTGGTCTACATCGGTTCTATTTATATAATGTACACGGGATTCGCTTCTCCGCCCGACGACAGGTTCACCGTGATGGTGAAGGAAGATCCCGCAGCTCAACCGCCGGGCATCTACATAACGGAATGCACTCCTCAGAATCCCATCAGACAGATCATCGGCGGAACGTTCGTATTCAACGGAAGCTGTTCGCCGTCAGTCAAGGAATCGACCTGGGGTTCCATCAAGGCTCTGTACAAATAGGGCGAGCTCGATAAGGTTTTACAGGGACCCGGGATCT